>NZ_JBISBU010000059.1:0-33831 GCF_044385805.1 Haloferula sp. A504 | reverse complement strand
GCGTAGGACGGGTTTGAAGACCGGTTGCTGGTGCGATATCCGTCGGTGCCGATGATGTTGTCACCGTCGATGTCCAGCGTCTTGGCGGGCGTGGTATTGCGCCAGCCAATCGTCTGATCGTCGTTCTTCGTCTCGATATTGTCCTGGCTGCCGACGAAGTTGATCGATGCCGCCTGCGCGAAACCCGTGGTGGCTAGGACCGCAGCCGCAAGGGCAAGCCTGCGATCAAATCTCTTTGGAGTCAGGGGATGTGGGGAATTCATTATTGATGCAGGCCCTTTCGGGCGTGTCTGCACGCAAATCAGACTCGGGGACGAAACGTTACAGGGTTTCGCGTGTTTTAGGGAAGAATGGGGCTTTCCCGTCACGGGGATCCGAAATCAGCGCCCGGTCCCACCAAAAGAGGTCACCTGGACGTGGTCGATATCGAGATGCCCGGCGGAATCGTTCGCGGTGCCAAGCGCCGATATTTCGAGAACGAGCGACGACTCCGCAGGCAAGTGGCCTGGAAATTCACGGGAATCCCAGGAAAAGCCCACCGGCGTCACGCTATTGGGCGATCCGGGTGGCGTCCGGCCCGTGATTTCGTTGAGCACCACGGAATCGCAGAGCAGCCGGATACGATAGCCGGCGAAAGGAGAGGTAACCGCGGCGTCCCGGCTTCGGCAGCCGATCCCGACGCTGACGGTGTAGGTTCGGCCCTCTTCGACCGGACCGAGCGAGCGACGGATGATGCCGGGCAGGCCATTGGTGGCCAAGGTCGCGAGGGTGGGACCTTTCATCGCATCCAGGAGACCACGGGCCTCGGAGTCATCGACGAGATCGGGATGCCGGTAGCGCTGGCCGTTGCCGCTCGGATTGAAGCGGCTCACGGGTCCGCTGCACTCCCAAACCGGGATGCCTCCCATCTGCGTGGCTCCTTCCCCGAGACCGAGGGGCGGGAGGAAGGTCAGGACCCGGCCGCGGAGCGAGGTGCGCGCTGAGCCGACGACGAGTTCGGTTTCGGAACGGTCGGTGAGATTTCGAACGATAATGCGCCCCGTACCAAAGCGGACCGGCTCGTTGAAGACCAGGGTTGGAATGCCATCGAACGCGGCGTCAGAGGTACCCGGCGCGGGATCAAAGCTTGAGGTCAACGGCGAACTCGTATCCGGCTGCCCGCTCTGGTCGCCATCTCCCGGGAGGCCTCCCGGAGGGGGCGTTTGATCGACACCGGGCGTTGCGAAGATCCGCAGATCATCAAAGGAACTGAATCCATCCTTGGAGGAGAGCGCGATGCCGAGAGTTTGGCCGGTCGCTTCCTCGGCAGTCGCCGTAAAACTCAGCGTCTGGCTTCGAAGCCAGGCGTTCTTGGCCGGGTCGAGCCGGATCTCGGCGAGAGGCGCTTCATGCCCCGCATCGCTGCCGTAGAATTGGACGACCGCCTGACTTGGGAACCTGGCGGGGCAGTTGCCGACATCCAGAATCAGTTGGTAGGTGGTGCCGGCCCGTATGGGTTCGCCGAGATCCTGCACAACCGTGCTATCCGCGGGAACAAGGAGGCGCCGGGACCCTTCGGTGGCCTTGGGGAGTTCCGTGTAGGTGTTGAAAAGGACGCTCACTCCCGACACCTCCCGCCAGTGAAGAGGAGCCTTGTTGCCGGGATCATCGGTCTCGAAACTGGGATTGCGGATCCGCAGCTCTTTCGAGGTGGAAAAGCGCCAGGGATCGTCCTTGGAGATGCCGGCGAAGCGGTTGCCGGCCTGGTCGATGATAGCGGTCCGATCCATGTGGATGGCGTATTCGGTTTCCGCGCGAAGACCGGACTCGAAGTCCTCCACGAGGATCTGATGGACTTGGTCCGGGAGCTGCCGCCGGAAGTGCTGAGATGGTTCTTTCAGATCCTCCAAAACCTTGGTGCCACCGAGGGCGATGGCTCGTGGAGCGGCAATCACTTCTCCCGGTGCATCCTCCCCCGAGCCGTCGATCCGGACGCTTCCCTCGGTCACATGCAGAAGAACCTTGCCGGAGTCCGCCGGCAGATGAATCCCGAACGCGGTGCCGAGATCGACGATGCGCTGGTGCGGAGTGCTGACGGTGAAACCGTGACCGTCGGCGTCGGGCACTTCGAAGAAGGCCTTGCCGTGGTCGAGGTGGACGAGGCGTTCGTCGATGAGCCTCAGGGAGGCGGGGGCTTCGAGGATGGCGCGCACCTTGTGGGGCAGCGCAATTTCGGCCACGCCGTGGTCGAGCTGGATGGACGATCCCGGGACGAGGGCGTTGCCGCCCGGTGAGTCTTCCCCGTGGGTCAGGGAGAAGGCCGAGCCGGGTGCCGTTCGGAAGGAGGCCAGGGCGGGCGCGGTCTGCGGCGCCATGATCATCCACAGCGCGATGCCGCAGAGCATCACGAGCGCGGCGGCGGCCAGCAGGGAGATCTGGGCCCCCCGTCGCCGCTGCATGGCCATGACCCGGTCGATCGGCACGACCGGGGTTTGCTTGATCGAGGCACGCAGCTCGCCGGCGCGTTCCAGCCCGCAGTGCAGGCCGGTGTAGAGCCGGTAGTCGGCGAGTGCTTGCGGATTGGCGAGCAACTCGGCTTCGAGTTCGGCGAACTGCTCGGCGGAGATCTCGCCGTCGAGAAGCAGCTGGATCCGGGAATGGAGTTTGTCGCGGGTCATGCGGATTCTCCGGCGAGGGTGGCTTCGACGCAGCTTTTCAGCGCGTCGCGGATGCGGTGGAGGGCGATGCGGAGGCTGCCGGGGCTACGGCCCGTTTCCTCGGCTTGTTTCTCCAGCGAGTGACCCGGGGTGTAGCGGGCACGGATGAGGGTGCGTTGGTGGTCGGTGAGTTTCTCGACGCAACCTTCGAGCGCGCGCAGAAGTCGATCGTGGTTGTCTCCGGCGTGGGTGTCCTCGGCGATCGTGTCGATCAGCTTCTCGGAAAACACCAGGCGCCCGTCGCGTTTCGCCCGGTCGAGCTGGTGCATCACCTGAATGCGCGCGATCTTGAAAGCCCAGGCGGTGAAGTTCGTGTCCGCCTTGAAACGGCCCCGTTTCTGCCAGAGCACGGCATTGGTATTTTGAAGGACGTCGTGGACATGGGAATTGCCGGGCAGCAACGAGTAGATGAAGGCCCGGAGCTTGTCCTGGTGGGCGATCAGCTGCTCGACGTAGCTTTGAAGCTCGGAGGAGTTGTCTTTGCGGGAACGCACTTGGTTTCCCGCGTATCAATCGGGAGCGTTGAATGTTACGGAAATCCGCGATTGGGGCCGGGCGGCAAAAAAGCCGGCCCCCCGTGGGAGGGCCGGCTGGGGAAGGGACTGGAGCGGCCTTACGGCTGGACGTCGATCGACGCGTATTCGCCGTCCTTGCGGCGCCAGATGATGCTGAGGCAGTCGCGGCGGGCGCTCTTGTAGAGGATGAAGGGCTTGTCGGAGAGCTCGAGCTCCATGACGGCGTCCTCCTTGTACATCGTCCGCAGCGAGTAGCGTTCCTTGTGGAGGAGGAAGGGCTCGGGGTCGTTTTCGGATTCCTCGGGGTGGTCGAGGACGGACTCGTCGAAATGGCTCTCGTCGATGTAGCGGATCGATTCGTTGCGATGCGGCCGCCGCTTCTTCATCAGGCGGGTCTTCTGCTTGCGCATACGGCGGGCGATCTTGTCGATGGTCTCATCGATCGCGGCGTACATGTCCTGCCCTTCGGTGTGGGCCTCGATGACGATGTGGTTCGTACAGAATAGGAGAATCTCGGCGATGTGCCGGTTCTTCTGGACGTCCAAAATCGCCTTGGCCTCGATGATGCGCGGGTAGTCGAGGTTGAGACCCTCGATCTTCTTGTTGGCGTAGTCGCGCAGCGAGTCGGTCACGGATTCGTGACGGACCGTCACCGTGATGGGCAGGTTCACGTTTTCAGTTTGCATCGTGTGTTGCTAGTTTCGGTTTGGTGTTGCGGACAGCCGGTTCTATCCGGCTCGTCCATTACCGAATCTGGGCCAAAAACCATCAGGATGCCATGAAGATCTGGGGAAATCTGTGGCATCGCTGAGATTCCCTCAGCGCAGTCGTTTTCGGAGGTCTTCGACGGTGGAGGCGACCTCCAAACCCAGAATTCCGGGTGGTTCGTAGCCCCAGGCGACACCGAGAAAAGGGACTTTGGCGGCCTCTGCGGTCTGGCGGTCGATGGTGGAGTCGCCCACCAGCAGGGTGTCGTGCGGCTGGATTCCCCAGAAATCGAAGATCGGCTGGAATGCGGCGGGATCGGGCTTGCGGGGCGAGCCGTCGAGCTGGCCCCTTACCAAGCCGAAAGGCTCGTCGGGAAAGAGGTGGTCGACGATTTCGCGGGTGAAGGCGTCGGGTTTGTTGGAAAGGACGGCGAGTCGCCGGCCTTGGGCGGCGAGCGAATCGATCAGCCGGGCGATGCCCGGGAAGAGCGAGGTGCCCGAGGTCCAGCTTTCGGCGTAGTGGTGCTTGAAACCGGTTTCGACCTGGCGGGCGAGCTCGTCGCTCGCCCCGGTGGGAATGGCACGGCGGCACAGCATGAAGGCCCCGGAGCCGACGAATTCCCGCACTTTGCCCTCGGGATGCTGCGGCAGTTCCTGCTCGGCGAGCGCCGCATTCAGCGCGGTGGCGATGCCGGGGAGCGAGTCGACGAGGGTGCCGTCGAGGTCGAAGACGATGGCCGGAGGCACCTTGTCTCAGTAGGTGATCAGGCTGACCAACTCGGCGTCGGTGAACTCCGACGGGTAATCGGCGGCGATGAGGAGGGCCTCGGTGCGGACCATGTCGTCGAGCACGTCCAGCGTTTCCGTCGCCGGAGGAGTGGTGCCAACGAGGGCGGGGGCTTCCTGGGCGTCCTGCTGCTGACTGATCACGAAGATGGCAACGGCGGCCGTTGCGGCGGTGGCGAGCCCTCCGAGCGAAAGCGGCACCCAGACCCGGCGCCACCATGGCTGCTGGCTCCCGGCGAGCCGTGCGGCTCGGACGGTGTCATCGACAAAGCGCGGTCCCGCCTGATGACGGGGCGACTGGCGCAGCAGGTCCCAGAGGGGATCCTTGGGGTCGATTTCGGGTTCGCGGTTCATGTCGAAGGGATCTTCTGCCCGAATGAACCCCCGGGCCAGTGGGAAGTTGCGGGAAATCGGGCTAAACTCCGCGGCGGTCGCCCCAGAGGCGGACGTGGAGGCGGTCGCCGAATCGCCAGCCGCGGCTGAGGCAGGCGTCGACGAGGGCGGGGCCGTGGCGGTCGAGAGCTTGGGCGGTGCGGCCTTCGGGCATGATGAGGATGTGTTCGGCGGGCAGGGAAAAGCGTTCGGCGAGGATGTCGATCTCGTCGAGGTCCTCCGGCCGGGCAGCGACGAACTTGAACCAGGCCTTGGGGCTCGAGGCGAAATGGGCGAGGGCCTCGGGGACGAGCCGGAGTTTTTCCGGCATGCCGGCGTGGGCGAGCTTGGGTGAGACGTTGAACTGGTCGATGGCGTCCTCGAAATCCGGATCAGGGATCAGGGTGCCGTTGGTTTCGACTTCGAAAAGGTAGGCCGGATCGCGTTGCCGAAGGTGGCGGATCACCTCGAGCCAGTCGCCCTGCTGAAGCAGCGGTTCGCCGCCGGTGAGCACGACGCGGGGGCACGGGTGGCGGGCGATCTCCTTGGCGACTTCGGCGGGCGGAAGCTCGATGATGACCTCGGCCTTGTCGTGCTTCGCCCCGCCGGGTTGCGCGTCCTTGTCGTGTTCCCAGGGAGTCCCGGCGAAGTTCCACGTGTACTCGGTGTCGCACCAGCGGCAGTGCAGGTTGCAGAGCGAGGCGCGGACAAAGACGGCCGGGCTGCCGGCGCTGATGCCTTCGCCCTGGATCGTGTGGAAGATCTCGGGGCCGTCGTTGAGTCTGGCGAGTTTCACGCGGGAAAAGGGGCATTGCCAAAACGCCAGGTTCCCGGGTTTGGAACTTGGGACTTGGCACTTGGAACTTCGAGCGGAAGCTCGTCGCATGAGCATCATCACCGGACGAGGCGACGACGGGAAGACGGATCTGTTGTTCGGCAGGCGGACCGACAAGACCGGACGGCGGGTCGAGGCGCTGGGCGCGGTTGACGAATTGAACTCGGCGCTGGGTCTGGCCCGTGCCTCGGGATTGGAGGAGGGACTGGAGGAGCTGGTGGACGAAGTGCAGGAGAAGTTGGTCGGCCTGATGGGTCAGCTGGCGTGCCTGCCGGAGGATGCGGCGACCTATGACGAGAAAGGCTACGCCAAGGTGGTGGAAGCGGATGTGGGCTGGCTGGAGCAGCAGGCGGGGATCTACGAGGACCGGGGGGTGCGATTCAAGGGCTGGGCCCGGCCGGGTGCCGAGCATTCGGTGGCGCGTGCCGGACTCGACCTGGCGCGGTCGGTGGCCCGCCGGGCCGAGCGGCGGGTCTGGGAGCTCCACGAGCAGGAGGGACCGCTGCCCCAACCGGTCCTTCTCTTCTTCAATCGGCTGTCGGACCTTTTGTGGATCCTTGCGAGGGTAGATGCTGAAAAGCTGAAACACTGAAACACCGAAACACCGAAACACCGGCTACCGCAGCCTGACCCAGGTGGCTCCCCAGCCGCCGGATCCTTCGCCGGCGGGGTATTGGAACGATTCGACCTCGGGCAGCTTGCGGAGCAGGGCATGAACGCCCTCGCGCAGGGTGCCGGTGCCCTTGCCGTGGATCACGCGGACGTGGTGGATGCCCTCGTGGAGGCATTCCTCGAAATAGGCGGGCAGCAACTCGCCGATCTCCGAGGGACGAAAGGTGTGGAGATCGAGTTCGGGGGTGATCGGGATGCGGTGGGCGTCGTCTTCGATGGGGGGAGGGTCGCGACCGTGGGGTTGTGAATCAAGGCTGAGGATGACGGGACGTGGATGGATCGGGCGCAAAGCGGCGATCGGCCGGTATTTTTGAGAGCTTCTTTGCGAATCCTGCTGGTCTCATCCTTCCTGTTTTGAAGTTGATACCGCGGCTGGAAGCCACGGTCACGGCCAGCGGCTGGAAGCCGCAGCTCCATGTTCTCCATGATTTTTTCCCTTTTCAAAGGGGCGGGGTGGGCATAGGGATCCGCCCTCCGGTAATGGTGGCCGTAGCTCAGTTGGTAGAGCCCCGGATTGTGATTCCGGTTGTCGCGGGTTCGAGTCCCGTCGGTCACCCCACCTTTTTCCCCGGGAACTGAGTCCGGGGGAAGGAGGAGGCCGGACCGATACCGACATGGAGAGCCTCGAAAGCCGGCTGGATTACAAGTTCAGGAACTCGCTTCTGCTCGCGGAGGCGATGACCCATCCGAGTCTCGCCTACGAGTCCCAGCGGCCTCATTTCGACAACCAGCGGCTGGAGTTTCTCGGCGACGCGGTGCTGCAGTTGATCCTGACCGAGGACCTGTTCCGGATGTTCCCGGATTTTCCCGAGGGCAAGCTGACCAAGCTCCGGTCGAGGCTGGTCTCGCGGCGGGCGCTGGCGCGCTTCGCCCAGACCATCGACCTCGGCGACTACGTGCTGCTCGGCAAAGGCGAGGAGGCCACCGGCGGAAGGCGGCGGGTTTCGACCCTGGCCGATGCCTTCGAGGCGCTGATGGGTGCGGTGTATCTCGACGCGGGATACGAGCCGTGCCGGGAACTGGTGCTGCGGCTTTTCCAGAAGGAGATCGAAGCCTTGGCGGGAAGCCCGGAGGAGAAGAACCCGAAGGGCGAACTCCAGGAAGCGCTGCAGGCGATCGAGCCGGAGCCACCGGAGTATCACATCGTTTCCGAGGCCGGGCCGGACCATCGCAAGGTCTTCACCGCACGGGTCGAGTGGCGGGGGATGGACCTGGCCACGGGCAAGGGCAAGAGCAAGAAGGAGGCCGAGGCGCGGGCGGCGGCCGAGGCCCTGCGCGTGAGGGTCTGGGAGAAGGCGGAGTGAGGCTGGACCGCCGATCTCCGAATCGGCATTGCCGAAGGAGCCGATTCGGAGATCGGCGGTCCGCTTGACGGGCCGAGGGTCACGCCCGCATCTTCGAGTAGCCCCTCAGGTAGCCGACGCACTGGGCGATCTCGACCGGATTGGTGTCCCAGTTGTGCTCGTATTCGATCACGACGTTGCCGGTGAAGCCGTGTTTCCGGACTTCGTCGAGGATGGCCACAAGATCGATCACGCCGGTGCCGAAGGGGCGGTCGTGGGTCCATTCCTCGATGCCGGCCCGGTCCTTCATGTGGAAGGCGTGGATGCGGGGTGCGATTTTTTGAACCGCTTGCAGCGGGTCGAGGGCCGAACTGGCCCAGTGGCCGAGGTCCGCGCAGTAGCCGATCCGTTCGTCCCGATCCTCGATGGCGCTCCGGATGGTCGCGGGGTTCCACAGCTTGGTCGGCTTCGGGTGGTTGTGGAATCCGATCCGCAGGTCGTACTCGATGGCGAGTTGCTCCAGTGTGTCGAGGGCGTCGATCGATTCGGTGTTGATCCCCGAGACACCGAGAGCCCGGGCGAACTCGAAGATCTCACGCGCCCGCGCCTCGTTCTTCGGCACGTCGACGACGCCGAAACTCAGGGGCCGGATGCCGTGTTCGGCGCAGTGTTCCAGAATGGCGGGCACCTGTTCACCGGCCTTCGCGGGGTCGAGCCTGGCGTCGCCGAGCGGTCCGCCGATCTGCTGACCGGGGAAGATCTCCACTGCTCCGGCCCCGGTGGCGGCGGTGAGCTCGATGGCCTCGAAAAGAGTGAAGCTCTTGAAGGACCAGCACTGCACGGCGATGGCGAATCCGGCGGGGGTGACGGCTTCTCCGGGAACCGGCTTCCCGTGGGAACGCAGGGCGGCCAGGATCGATGCGGCCGGGATCCAGCGGAGGAGCTTGCGACTTTTCATGGCTGAACGGAGCGACTTGCCACCGGGTGGCGCCTTTCATTCGTCTCGCCGCGGTTGACTCCGGATTCCGGCAACTCGCGGATTCACCGGTGATCGTGACCTTCGAAGTGCTCGCGCAGCAGGTCGCGGCCGAAGTCGCCGTTGAAATCGCGCCAAACCGCGTGGATGTGGTTCGCGTCGTTCTGGGTGTTGGCGCACTCCATCAGGAAGGTGGGACTCTGGATGCGGTAGTAGAAGGCCTCGCCGCGTTCGAGCGATCCGGCCCAACCGAAGTGGACGGCCTCGATCCCGGCCTCGCGGATTTTCTTCATGTCGGCCTCGGCGACATCGGCACGGTAGCGTCCGGTGTATTCGCTGATGAGTTCCATCAGCGCGCCGCGCTGCGCCTCGCTCATGTCCCCGGCGGCGATGCCGACCGCTTCGAGTGGCTTCACCGTGGGTTCCTCGCGGGTCAGGATCTCGTCGATCGCCTTGTCGCTGAAAAGCACCTCCTTTTTTCCCGACTCGAGCAAGGCGGCGGCGAGCGCGCGTCCGAGATCCTCCTCCGCCGCGAGCGGTCGCAGGCCCTTGTGTTCGCCCTCACGAATCTCCGCGGGGTTCGAGCCGAGAAAGGAGGGCGTTACGGACACATCCTCGCCGAGGACGGTGACGTTGATCGAGACATGGTGGCCTTCGAAGCGCATGCCCCATCCTTTCGGGGCACCGGGAGTGCCGAAGATCGCGACGAAGTATCTCTCGGGGTCGCGGAATTCGGGGCGCTTCTCCATGGCGCCGAGCAGGGCTTCCGCCGTGATGACCTGGGCCGCCTTCATCGCGCCCTTTTCCGAGAGAATGGTGTTCACCAGTGCGACGGCGGCGTTCTTCTGGCCCTCGGTCATCGCCTTGAGCGGGAGCCCCTTGCGGTCCCTCGGGGTGTAGTGCCAGTTGGTGCGCTCGGCATCGTCGAAGGCAAAAGTCGCGCGCGCGGCACTGGCTTCGTCGAGACTCTCGAGGAAGGCATCGGCCGCGGCGGCCAGTTCAGTGTGGGCTGGCTTTTCCTCGGCGATGAGAAGCGGCGCGAGCAGGGCCATGGCGAGGGCGGGGAGTTTCATCTTGGTTGGGGTGATGAAAACCATGGTCTGACGAAGCATGCCGGAAGACTGGCATCCGGAGTCCGGGGATTCCAGAGGCGATTTGTGCTTGATCTGGCGGGGCTGCGGAGACTCGATCCCCACAGGATGATCTCGCTTTCCAAACGATGCCTGTTCAGTGGTTTGCTGATTCTCGGAAGTGCCGGGCTTGCCGCCTGCTCCGCGGGCCGTGCCACGGCCGAATGGCTGAAGGAAGATCCGGGTGCCGGCCGGGCGACATCCGGTTCGCAGGAAAGCGCCTACGACATCATCTCGAGGTTGGGCTCGGAAGAGCCGCGACCGGCCAAGCCGGAGCCTGAACCCGAGCCGGAACCGGTGGTTGTCGAGGCACCCAAGCCCGAGCCGAAGCCCGAACCGGCGCCTGCCCCGAAACCGCCGCCCAATGACGAGGTCGACCCTTCCACGCTCGATCTGAGCGGGGACTTCCCCACCGCCCGCAAGGCGGATCGTGATGGCTACGTGCTCAGCCCCTACAATGATCGCAAGATCAAGGTGGAAGGCATTCCGAGCGGCAGTCTGGTGGCGGACCCGAGGTTCCCGCTGGGCGACCGAAAGTATTTCATCGTGCCCTGATCCTGCGAAAGAAGCGTGGGACGCTGTCCCGCCGAGTGATCTGAGGACCAGCGTTGGACCCGGTCGGCAGAGGTCGAAGCGGAGCTTCGACCATCGGCTCGCAAAGCAAAGCTTTGCGCCACGGGATCAGGCGAGCACGTCCTTGACGACCTTGGCCGGCTCGACGCCGGTCAGGCGCTGGTCGAGGCCCTGGTGCTTGTAGGTCAGACGGGTGTGGTCGAGGCCGAGCTGGTGCAGGAGCGTTGCGTGCAGGTCGCGGATGTGCACCGGATTCTGCGTGATGTTGTAGCTCATGTCGTCGGTCTCGCCGTAAACCTGCCCGCCCTTCACGCCGCCGCCGGCCATCCAGATCGAGAAGCAGCGCGGGTGGTGGTCGCGACCGTAGTTGGTCTCGGTGAGCTGACCCTGCGAGTAAACGGTGCGTCCGAACTCGCCGCCCCAGATGACCAGGGTGTCTTCCAGCATGCCGCGCTGCTTGAGATCCTGGATGAGGCCGTAGCACCCCTGGTCGACGTCCTTGCACTGCGAGGTGAGGTCGCGCGGCAGGTTGCCGTGCTGGTCCCACCCGCGATGAAAGATCTGCACGAAGCGGGTGCCGCGCTCGAGCAGGCGGCGGGCCATCATGGCCGAATTGGCGAAGGTGCCGCGGACCTTGCTGTCCTCACCGTAGAGTTCGTGGACATGCTCCGGCTCGCCCGACATGTCGGCCAGTTCCGGCACGCTGGCCTGCATCCGGAAGGCCATTTCATACTGCTGGATGCGGGTCTGGATCGATGGGTCGCCGACAACCTCGTAGGACTTCTGGTTCATCGCATTGAGCCCGTCCAGCATCGAGCGCCGGAGGTCCCGCGAGATGCCCGGGCTGTCCTTGAGGTAAAGCACCGGGTCACCCTTCGAGCGGAAGGCGACGCCGGCGTGCTTGCCGGGGAGGAATCCGGCACCCCAAAGCCGGGCCGAGATCGCCTGCACGTTGGCGTAGGGCGAACTGTGGGTGGCGTGAAGCACGACGAAGGTCGGAAGGTCCTCGTTCATGCTGCCGAGTCCGTAGGACAACCAGGATCCCATCGACGCCTTTCCGGCCTGCATGGAGCCGGTGTAGACGAGCTGGTTGGCCGGCTCGTGGTTGATCGCCTCGGTGTGCATCGATTTGATGATGCAGATGTCGTCGGCCATCTTCGCCGTGTAGGGCAGCAGCTCGGAAATCCAGGCACCGGACTGGCCGTGCTGCGCGAACTTGAAGATCGACGGCGCCAGCGGGAAGGCGGCCTGGCCCGAGGTCATTCCGGTGAGGCGCTGGCCCTGCTCGGCGAGATATTTCTTGAGGTCTTCCTTGAAGCGTTTCTGCAGCTCCGGCTTGTAGTCGAAAAGGTCGATCTGCGACGGTGCCCCGATCAGCGAGATGTAGATCGCCCGCTTCGCCTTCGGCGCGAAGTGCTGCAAATGGGCGAGATCCGGCGCGGGCGTCTCGGCCGCGTGGCCGATGCCCGTGCGCGCCATGAGGGACGAAAGCGCGGCGACACCGAGGCCGGTTCCGTTCTTGCGGAAAAACTGACGGCGGTTGATCGCCGAGTTGTAATCGAAAACTGAATTCATCGTGACGCGGAGTTAGGGATTACTTCGTGAGAGTCTCGTCGAGGTTGAGGATCTGGCTGGCGACAATCGTCCACGCGGCCAGTTCCGGAGCGGGAGTGCCGGGCTCGGGTTTCGATTCGCCGACGCCGAGCAACTGTTCCGCGGCATCCGGCTTCTCCAAATACTCGGCAAAGGCCGCCTCGAGGGTCTGGCGGGCCATGCGCCGTTCGTCGTCGTCCAGTAGACGCGAGATCAGCCGCTGACTGATGAAGTCGAGGCGGTCATCGAAGTCTCCATGGGCGAGGGCCCGCTGGGCGAGGTTGCGGGCGGCTTCGACGAACTGGGGATCGTTCAGGGTGACGAATGCCTGCAGCGGCGTGTTGGTCATCTCGCGGGCCACGCAGGTCACCTCGCGGGTCGGGGCATTCAGGATCTCCATCGCCGGATGCGGCGCGGTGCGTTTCCAGAAGGTGTAGATCGAGCGCCGGTAGAGTGACTCGCCGCTGTCCTGCTGGTAGTTGCGGGTGTTCGACTGGGGCATGGCGACGGCACTCCAGATGCCTTCCGGTTGGTAGGGCTTCACCGGTGGGCCGCCGACCTTCGGTGACAGCAGGTCGGAGGCCGCCAGGGCGAGGTCGCGGAGCTGCTCGGCATCGAGGCGGTAGCGGGGACCCCGCGAGAGCCACTCGTTCGACGGGTCGGCCTCGAGTTTTTCGGAGCTGACGACCGCGGACTGACGGTAGGTATCCGACATGGCGATCTGCTTGATCATGTGGCGGTAGTCCCAGCCGGAATCCATGAACTCGTAGGCAAGCCAGTCGAGCAGCTTCGGATGAGTCGGGCGTGCGCCCATGATGCCGAAGTCGCCGACCGTTTCGACGATGCCCCTGCCGAAAAGCTGGGCCCACAGGCGGTTCATCGTGACGCGGGCGGTCAGCGGGTTGTCCCTCGATACCAGCCACTTGGCAAGGCCCAGACGATTCTTCGGCAGGTCCCCGGCCATCGGCGGCAGGGATGCCGGCGTGTCGGCGGCCACCTTCTCCCCCTTGTCGGAGTAAACCCCGCGGTTGAGGATGTGAGCGAACGGTTCGGAACCCTTTTTCTCCTCCATGACGAGGGAGATCGAGCCGCGGTGCCTGATGTCCGCGAGTTCCTTGTCGAGCGGCGCTTTCTTGGCACGGAGGTCGATCGAGGGTTGGTCGACGTAGTTGAGGAAATACTCGAAGACCTTGTTCGACTGATCGTCGTTCCACTGGTCCCGCGGCGTGCCGATGATGCCCGCGATCTGGCCGAGGCCGGAGAGCCGCTTGATTTCATCCGGCGTCAGCAGGCGTCGATAAAGCCGGAAGTCCTGCAGCGCGACCTTGCCGCCGGTGAGCTTCGAGTCGCCGCCGGAGCGGGAGCCCAGGATCAGCGGGGCATCGCTGACGATGTTGCCGCCCACCGTGTTGGGATCGGAGCCCATGCGGGCCCGGTCGCCGTTCACGTAAAGAGCGAGGGCCTGGTGGCCGGCCTGGCGTCCGTCGAAGGTGACCATGACGTGCTGCCAGCTCTTGGTGCCGATGCCGCGGCCACGCCGCATCTTGTTCGCGGCGTGCGGCCACTCGTCGATGATGTGGACGGCGGGCTTGTCGCCCTCGAGGAACAGATCCCAGCCCCGGAAGTCCGGCCCCGGGCCCATCCGTGAAATGACGGCGCCGTTCGGATTTCCCTCGAGGTAGATATACCCGCCGAAGGTCACCTGGTCACCGCGGGCGAAGGAGGCATGGTCACCCAACTCGATGGGTTGCCGGGAAACCACGGGCGCCTTTCCCAGCGGGCCGTCGATGCGCTCGACCTCTACGGGCCACTCGTAGGTTTTACCCTCCGAGTATCCCTTGATCGGGCCTTCCGCGTCATTGAGCGGAAGGTATAAGGCGAGGGTGGAATCGATGTCCCTCGGGTCCTCCATCGCGGGCGAGGTGACCCATTCCTCGAACAACGGTTTGGCAGCCTTGCTGCGGCTGGCCAGGGCGGTGTCGAGTTTCGAGATCTCGTCGTTGAGCTCGGCGTAGCGTGCGCGATCCTCGGGCAGCGGCACGAAGATGTTGGGCGGATGGTTCGCGTCGTTGCGGTCCATCGCTCCCATCGTCGTGTTCCGGAAAAACGCGTTGAAGGCGTAGGTGTCCTTCATCGAGATCGGATCGAACTTGTGGTCGTGGCAGGAGGCGCAGCCGACCGTGAGGCCGAGCCAGACCGCCGAGGTGGTGTCGGTCCGGTCCTGGGCGTAGATCGCCTCGTACTCCTCGGCGATGGCCCCGCCTTCACCGGTGGTCGGGAGGCAGCGGTGGAAACCGGTCGCCACGATCTGGTCGAGCGTGGCATCCGGCAGCATGTCGCCGGCGATCTGCTCGATCGTGAACTGGTCCCACGGCATGTTCTGCTTGAAGGCGCGGATCACCCAGTCGCGGTAGGGCCAGATCGCGCGGTAGTTGTCGATGTGGATGCCGTGCGTGTCGGCATAGCGCGCGTTGTCGAGCCAGTGGCGGGCGAGGTGTTCGGCCGCGGCGGTGGTGTCGAGCAGGCGGTCGATTTCGGCCGAAAGCGCCTCGTCGCCCTTTTCCTGATAGTTCTTGAGGAAACGGGCGGTCGTTTCGGGTGCCGGCGGCAGTCCGGTAAGGTCAAAGTGAAGGCGGCGGTGGAAGCGGGCCGGAGCCTGTTCGGGATTCGGTGCGAGGCCGGCCTCCTGCATGCGCGATCCGATGAACTTGTCGATCGGGGAGCGGCCCCACTCGCCGTCGGGGACCTCGGGGTTTTCCACGGCGAGGAAGGACCAGTGGTCCTGGTACTCGGCGCCATCAGCGATCCAGCGCTCGAGCAGGGCGATCTGACGCGCGTCGAGTTCCTTGTGGGACTCGGGCGGCGGCATGATCGTTTCCGGGTCGTCGCTGTGAAGGAGCTTCACCAGCAGCGAGGCTTCCGGGTCGCCGGGGATGATCACCGGCTTGCCGCCTTCGCGCGGCTTCAGCGCGTCCTCGGCGAGGTCGAGACGCAGCGGCTCGCTCTCGGGCATCCGCGTTCCGGCATCAGGACCGTGGCAGTGGTAGCAGTATTCCGAGAGGATGGGCTGAATGTGCTCATTGAAGGTGATCTCCTTCGGCAGGTCGGGGGCTGTGGAGGGTGCCCCCGCTGTCGCTTCGTCCGTTGCCGGTCCCTCAAAGGTGGCGATCGGCTTTTCCCGGCACTGCATGAGATTCAGGGCGATCACACCCAATGCGGTGAGGGTGAGGAATGACTTCAATAACTTCATTATGGGGATCGGTGGACTATGCACTGGAAATGGATCGGGTAAATACCCGGGTGCCCCGATTTCTCTTTCAGTTCCGGCCTCCGTGCTGGTGGGCTGTGGGCATGCCGACCGCTGACCCCGAACATGCCTGGGAGCAGGACGCGTGCCCGCATCTGCCGGCGGCGGTGGTGGGCATGAGTTTTCGGGATGTGCGAGTGCTCGGCGAATGCCGGGATGAGCGGTTCTACGAAGCCACCCTGAGCTATGGGCAGTGTTTGTGGCGGCGGGGCTTGCCGGCGCAGGCGATTCTCCAGCTCGACCGGGCCTGGGGGGCGGACCTGACGGGCGATGAGGCGATCCTTCGGCAGTGGCCGTCGCCCTACCGGGCCTTGGCGTGGATGCTTGAGCGACGGGCCGAGGGGCGGTTCCTGGGGAATCCGGTGCGGCATTTCCAGCATCTGGCCAGCCGGGTGAGGGGAGAGCGCCGCGAAGTGCGCGCCTGGCGGGCCTGGGCCTGCCTGCATCTCTCCGAGCAGATTCTGCCGGCGGACGGCTTTCCCCGCGATGAGCGTCAGATCGAGCGGGAGGAGTTGATCATTCCGGGGCCGGACGAGGTGAAGGATCGACTTCAGGAACTTGGCTGGCCCGGTGAGGCAAGGTTGTGGGGGGAGACGGGTTCAGGCACCTCGTTTCCACGGGCCTGAGCGCGGTGGTTCTGGCGAGGAGATGTGCTGGCTCGACACGAGCGTGCCGGTCGCATGAAGTGAGAGCCGATGGTCTTTCTCGCTTCCACGCCTGATGCCGGGTGGACTCCGTTGATCGCTGCAGGCTGCGCACTGGGGGTTTCGCTCACGTCTGTCTTGGCGATCTGGAGCAAGCGATCCGGGAAGGCGCGTTTCCCCCAAGCGCTGCTGGGTCATCTCTTCGCGCTTTTGGCGGTTGCGGCCATCGCGTTCGGGCTGCGTGCCATCGGGGTCTTTCAGATCGAGTGGGCTCGGGGAATGAATGATGCATTCGACCCTGCCCAGGCTGCGGGCGATCTCGCGTATCTGGCGATGTCCGATGTCTGGTTCGCGGCCATCGTGGCATTCGGTTCGCTGATGGGCGTGGTTGCCGCATTCGTGCCCGGAAGAACCGGATTGGAGGGAGGAGCAGTCGAATGAAGGCGCTGCGAAGAGTGGTGGTGTTCGGGTGTGTCATTGCCGGTGCTGTGGGTTTGATTCTGCTGCTCAATCCGGACCAGTATCACACGCCCGAGCGGCGGGCGGCGAAGGCTCGGATGATTGAGGAGATCGCAGACCAGCTTGCAAGTTCAGCTCAGGGCTCACGGGATGAGGATGGGTCGTGGTGGAATGAGGAGATCATCCGGTTTTCGGACGGGTCGTGGATCGCCTACCGTGCCCAGTGCCACAAGGCCGATCCCAAGGTTTACGATTTGTTTATCGGCCGGGGATCGAACGGCAGGTGGTATTACTCCACCTATCATTTCTGCGTCGGGATGATGCTGCTCCACAGCACCGAGCAGCCGGAAAGCCTTGATGCCTTCGTTTCCGCCTACGCGCTTGAGGAATTCGATGGGCAGTCGGATGAAGCTCTCCGGCCGACCTGGCCAGCGTCCCAAGCCGGCTCAAGAGGCTGACTTGGGTGGGGATCTTCACGACCGGCAATCAGCGGCGTCTCACGGTGAATCCCGACTTCATGCCCAGTCTTCAACGGCAAGCCCCGGTACGCGGCGAAACTCGCGGGTATTGTGGGTGATCAGCATGGCGTCCAACGCGAGGGCATTGGCGGCGATAAGCATTTCCAGGGGGCCGATGGTCTTGCCGGCCTTTTCCACGGCTGCGCGGATGCTGCCGTAGTGCTGCACGCACTGGATGGGATCGAAGGCGAACTGCTCGAAAGGGACCAAGGTCCTTTCCAGGTCGGGGCGGCTTTCCTTGTAGCAGCCTCCGGCATGCAGACCATACTCCAACTCGGCCAAGGTGATTGCGGAGAGTCCCACGCGGAAGCCTCCGTCCAGCGCTTTTCGGCACGATTCACGGATCCGCCCGGCCGATTTGACCACCCGCGTCTCCCGCGCATTGCGGGGCTGGGCCAGGGCCGTGCCGCGCAGCAGCATGATGAAAATGTCGGTGTCGAGCAGATGGATCATCCGAGACCGGCGTTGAAATCCCTTTTCTGGGGTGTCGTCCGATCACGCCGCGTTACTGCGTCGAAGAACGCATCGTCCAGATTGCGGCATCCCTCCTCGAAGATCTCCCAGGGGTCGCCCTCGCTGATCAAGATCCCGCCAGGCACCCGGGTCAGCCGCACTTCCTTGCCGCTGACCCGGAACTCTTTTGGCAGGCGGATCGCCTGGCTGCGTCCGCTGGCAAAGACTTTGGCGGTGGTGCTCATCATTTGATAGCTACCATTTCGAGGATGAGGAGTCAAGGTGGGCAGAATGAGCGCATGATGGTTGTTGAACTGGTGTGGGAGTCTCCCGCGCCATTGGCTCGAAATGTGACAGCCCGGGCTGGTATGTGCCGGACCTTTGGCCCTTTGCGGGTTGTGGCATTTTGGTCCAGGAAAGCTTGTTCGATCAGAAGGCTGGCTTGCGATTCGGGAGGCTCCGGGTTTGGCTGCGCGCGCGATGCCGGGCGAGTTGCCGAAGCTGAATTATCCCGAGGCGCTGCCGGTGGTGGCGCGTCGCGGGGCCATCGTGCAAGCGATTCGCGAGCATCCCGTGGTCGTCGTGGTTTCCGAAACGGGATCGGGAAAGACGACCCAGCTGCCGAAGATGGTGGTGGAGGCGCTCGCAGCAAGGAGCAGGGAGCAGGGAGCAGGGAGTCAGACTCCACGCTCCAAGCTTCACGCTCCAAGCTTCCTGATCGGCTGCACGCAGCCACGGCGGATCGCGGCGGCGAGTGTAGCCGAGCGGGTGGCGGAGGAGTTGAAGGTGCCGCTGGGGGGCTTCGTGGGATACCAGGTGAGGTTCGAGGACCGGACCTCGAAGGAGACCCGGATCAAGTTCATGACCGACGGGATCCTGCTGGCGGAGACCCAGGGGGATCCCGAGCTGAAACGCTACGACGCGTTGATCCTCGATGAGGCGCATGAGCGATCATTGAACGTCGACTTCCTGCTGGGGTACCTGAAGCGGTTGCTCGATCGACGGCCGGATCTGCGGATCGTGATCTCGTCCGCGACCCTGGATGCGGGGGCGTTTGCGGATTTCTTTGCGGATGTGGCGGGCCGCCGCAACTACGGCCTGCGGCGGGCCGCCGCAGCCACGGGTGCAGCCACGGTGCCGGTGATCGAGGCGGAGGGGCGGGCGTTTCCGGTGGAGGAGCATTTCATGGCCGGCGACGAGGACGAGGACCTGAAGGACCAGGTCGTGCGGGCGGTGGATTGGCTGACGGGGGCCGAGGATGGGGACGTGCTGGTCTTTCTGCCGGGGGAAAGGGAGATCCGGGACTGCGCGGAGGCCCTGGAAGGGCGGCGCTATCGAAACACGGAGGTGTTGCCGCTCTTCGCGCGCCTCGGTCTCGGCGACCAGCGGCGGGTGTTCCATCCGGGGCCGAAGCGGCGGATCGTGCTGGCGACGAATGTCGCGGAGACCTCGCTGACGATTCCCCGCATCGTGTGCGTGGTGGATTCGGGGTTGGCCCGGGTGAGCCGCTGGAGTCCGGGGCGTGGCGTGCAGCGCCTGCAGATCGAGGAGGTGAGCCAGGCGAGTGCCCGCCAGCGCAAGGGCCGCTGTGGTCGGGTCCGCGAGGGCGTGTGCGTGCGGCTCTACGAGGAGGAAAACCTGGCGGAGCGTCCCGAATTCACCGACCCGGAGATCCGCCGGAGTTCCCTGGCCGGCGTGATCCTGCGGATGAAGTCGCTGGGGCTGCCGGACATCGAGGACTTTCCCTTCCTCGACCCCCCGGCGCCGAAGGCGATCTCCGAGGGGTATCGTACTTTGCGCGAGGTGGGGGCGCTGGACCGGGATCGCAAGCTGACGGACGCCGGTCGTGAGATGGCGCGGATGCCGGTCGACCCGCGGCTGGCGCGGATGTTGATGGAGGCCCGGGAGGAGGGAGTGCTGGCCGAGGTGCTGCCGGTGGTCGCCGGCTTGGAGACTCAGGATCCACGCGAGCGGCCGAAGGAAAAGCAGAAGGAGGCGGACAAGGCCCGGGAGAAGTGGCGGCATGAGGAGAGCGACTTCCTCTCGATCCTGCTGCTGTGGCGGGCGCTGCAGGAGTTCCGGAAGGGCAAGCGCTGGCATGGCAACCGGTTGAGGCGGTTCTGCCGGGAGCATTTCCTGAACTATCGGAGGGTGGTTGAGTGGGCGAATGTGCATGATGAGTTGGCGGGGGAGTTCGCTGCGGCTGGAAGCCGCAGAGACGGTCTGCGGCTGGAAGCCGCAGCCACCCCGCTTCCCGACTATGCGTGTTTCCACCGGGCGCTGCTTGCGGGGGTCCCGCGGCAGTTCGGACTGTGGGATCGGGAGCAGCGGGCCTACCGTTCGGCGGGCGGTGGCTTCTTTGCGGTCTTTCCGGGTTCGGGCCTGTTCGGCAGCAAGCGCCCCGAGTGGGTGATGGGCATGGAACTCGTCGAAACGACCCGGCTGTGGGCGCGACGGTTGGCCCGGATCGATCCGGCGTGGGTCGAGGAGGTGGCTCCGCACCTCTGTCGCAGTCGCTACTCCGATGGGCACTGGGACCCCGGCCAGGGTGCCGTGTATGCCAAGGAAACGGTGATCTGCGGCGGGCTGCCGATCATTGCCGGCCGGCGGGTGCACTTCGGGCGGATCGACCCGCAGGGCGCGCGGAAGATCTTCATCCGGGAGGGCCTGATGCAGGGCGGGGTGAAGGGCCGGTCGAAGATCGTCGAGCGCCTGCGGGACCTCCGCGGGGAGATCGAACTGATCGAGCACAAGTTGCGTCGTCGCGACGGGCTGTGGAGCGAGGAGGCGGTGCTGGATTTCTACGAGAGCCGGCTGCCCGATGGATTGAGCACGGCGAAGGCGTTCCATCGCTGGCGGAAGAATCACGAAGAGGCCAATCTGCCGGCTCGCGAGGATGTGGTTCTGGAGGATCTCGAGGGGCTTGACCTCGCAGGGTTCCCCGACTGGATCGAACACGAGGGTCAGGAGTATGCGGTGTACTATCGTTGTGATCCCGGGGCGCGCGACGATGGCGTGACGCTGGGCGTGCACATCGACCAGCTTCCGCACGTTCCCGATTGGCTTCCGGGCTGGGGGGTGCCGGGTGATCTGGAGCGGCGGGTGGAATGGTTGATCCGTTCCCTTCCGAAGGACCTGCGCCGGGCCTGCCAGCCGGTGGCGGATCGGGCGCGGGACTTTGTCGAACGGTGGGGCTCGGCTCCCAGGGAGGAAGGACTCGGAGAATGCCTGGCCCGGTTCCTTTCCGCGGCGAGCGGCTTCGAGATCGGGGCGCAGGACTTCGAATGGGCGCGGTTGCCGGACGAGTGGGTCACGAAAGTCTGGATCTGCGACGACGAGGGGGAGGAGATGGCGCTGGGGACCTCGCTGGAGGCATTGCGCGAGCAACTCGGAAGCGTCGTCAAGGAGCGCTTCGAGGAGGCGGCCAATGAGCAGTGGGAGAGCTCCGGCTGGACCGATTGGCCGGACATGGAGCTGCCGGAAGAGGTCGATCTCGGCGGATCACCGGCCTTTCCCGCGCTGGTCGATGAGGGCGAGTCGGTGGGAACGCGGGCCTTCTCGTCCCGGATCGAGGCGGCGGAGTCGCATCGGGCGGGGCTGGCGCGTCTGCTGGCGCTCGCGCAACCGGACCAGCGGGCCTACCTGAAGAAGAAGTTCCCGCTCGGCATGATGACCCAGGTCGAGTTGCCGCGCCTCGACGTCTCGATCGACGACCTGCTTGCGGTGGCGGCGGAGGGGGCGCTCGGTGAACGGTGGATCGCAACCGGTGAGGAGTTCGAGCGGCGTGCGGAGGCGGCCCGTGGTGAGTGGTGGCCGGCGGGGCAACGGATCGGGGCCGCGCTCGAAGAGGCGCTTTCGGCGGTCAGCGAAGTGCGGCAGTGGATCCACGACCACGGCGAGGACCGGCACCTGGCTCCGGTGGCGGCGGATCTGCAGGAACACCTCGACTGGCTGTTGCGCCGGCGCTTTGCCTGGCGATCGGGTTACGGACGCCTGGCGGACTACGGTCGGCACCTCCGGGGCATCCGCTCGCGGATCGGACGCATCAAGAGCGTGCCGCTGATCAAGGATCTCGAAAAGATGGAGCGGGTGCGCAACTTCTGGGAGCCGTGGTTTGCCGAATGGATGAAGCAGCCGGACGATCCCGCACTTTGGGAGTACGGCTGGCTTCTCAGTGAGTTCCGCATCGCGACCTTCGCGCCGGACGTGCCGGTGTGTGAGAAGGTTTCCGCCAAACGGCTGGGGAAGGGATGGTAAGGGGACGCTGGAAGATCATTCGGCAGGATGCCGAATGGGGCCGGCGGGCCGCCGGCGCTCCCCGAAGAGATTGCTACGATCCGGGTAGTAGATCGCGAACCTGTACCTTTTCCCACCAGTCCTTGAAACGCTGGATGAAGACCTCGTGTTCGGGGTGGGTCTGGTAGGCGTCCTGATCCTCGATGGAGTCGAACCGGGTCGAGAGCGCGTAGTCCCAGGTGTGGTCGATGACCGGGCGCTCCATGACGGGGGCCGGGGTGGCCCAGATGCCGCCGGTGACGAGATCGATCTCGAGGATGGCGGCGAGGCCCTTCTCGAATTCGGCACGGTCGGCGTCGTTCCTGCGTTCGGGCTTCAGCCAGAAATAGACGTGGTGTTCCATGCCCGGATCCTAGTGAGCGGAACCCGTGCGGGCAAGAGCCGGGCTTGATGCCCCGGCGTGATCGTGGGAGAAGGGGATCATGCGGATGGTTGTGGCGCTTGGCATCTCGGTGATGACGGTCTCGGCCGCCGAACTCCCGGTCCGGATCGCCGAAATGGCGAGGCTCCACCTCACCGTGCCCGCGGATCAGCCTCCACTCAAGCGGGTCGAGGTCTCGCCCGGATCGGCCTCGGAGGGAAGCTGGCTGGAGGATCCCGAGGCGCGGAGGCGCCTGACGGATGTGTCGATGCCGATCGACTGGTGGCGTTGGACGGAGGTTTGCCTGTCATTCGTCCCGGCTGCCGATGGAGTCGTCGACCTGAGCCTCAACGGGCCGTGGGCGGAAGCGTCTCCGGGCGTGCTGTGGCGGCAGGAAGTGCTTTGGGATGACTTCGAAGCGAAGGGGGCGGAGTTCACCAACGGGGATTTCACGAACGGCATTGCGGGCTGGAACTCACCCTGGGCGGATTATCCGGCGGAGAAGGAGTGGCCGATGAACGGGCGGGGGTTGGCCGCGTCGTGGCACGGTCGACCGCTGGTCCAGCGACTTGAGGTGAAGGGAACTCAGTTAGTGGAGCTGAAGTTCCGGGTGCGGGCGGCGGTTCCAGAGGGGTTCGAGGAGCCGAAACGCCTCGCTGCGGACACCCCCGCGCACCGGGCCTGCGCCAAGCTCAAGCGCGGCGTGAACCTGGGGAATGGCTGGGAGGCCGAGCCCGGAACCTGGGGCCTGAAGTACACGGTGGAGGACATCGACCGGATTGCCGATGCCGGCTTCGACCACATCCGGGTGCCGGTCGCGTGGCATTTCCATTTCGAAAAGGGCGCGATCGGACAAGGCCTCCTCGCGGAACTGGAGCCGGTGTTGCACCGCGCCATCGAGCGGGGCTTGTTCGTGCTGCTCGACTGGCATCATTTCGAGGCGCTCTGCGAGAAGCCGGAGTTGCACCGCCGGGAGTTTGTGGACGGGTGGAAACGCATCGCCGTTCATTTTTCCGACTGGCCTCCGCAGTTGTTCTTCGAACTGCTCAACGAGCCGAACGGGGCGCTCGACGGTGACGTGCTGAACGAGATTCATGCCGAGGCCCTCGCCGGGATCCGGGAGTCGAATCCCAAGCGCATCGTCGTGGCCAATCCCGGTGGCTGGTCGGTCGTGGGCTCGCTGGGCCGCATGCGGCTTCCGGACGAGGATGAGCGGGTGATTGTCAGCGTCCATTGCTACGATCCCTTCGAGTTTACCCACCAGGGGGCCGGCTGGGTCGGGTTGGAACCGCTCAAAGGGGTGGTCTTTCCCGGCCCGCCCGCAAAGCCGCTGGCGATGCCCCCTGGCCTGAAGGATCGCCATGGATTTCCCCAGTGGCTGGAGGACTACAACACGATGCCGTCGGAGGCGAATCCATGCTCGGCGCGGGAGGTCGAGCGTCTGATGGCGGTGGCGGCGGCATGGTCCGGGCATTTCGGCCGCCCGGTTCATCTGGGCGAGTTCGGGGCGTTCCAGACCGGTGAGCTCGGATCCCGCAAGCGCTATGCCCGCGCGGTGCGGAAGGCTGCCGAAAAGCACGGGATTCCGTGGTGTTGGTGGGAGTGGAAGGCCGGTTTCGGTTGCTGGGATGCGGAGCAGGGGCGCTCGGTGCTGATCGACGATTTGATCGGGCACTGACGCGGAGCCGTTTTCCGGCATTGCCTTGCAATAGCCCCGATCTCCGGTCGTAAGTAGGCGCGTGAAACTGCTGCCACTTCTGTTCGTCCTGCTGGCCTCGGCCGCCGATGCGGCGAAGCGTCCGAACATCCTGTTCATCTTCTCGGACGACCACGCGTTGAACGCGATTTCCTCCTATGAAGGTCCGCTCAAGGATGCGGCGCCGACACCGAATCTGGACCGGATCGCCGAGCAGGGGGCGATCTTCACCCGGTCCTACTGCACCAACTCGATCTGCGGTCCCTCGCGCGCCTCCATCCTCACCGGCAAGCACAGCCACATCAACGGCTACGTCGACAACAACACGTCGAGATTCGATGGCAGCCAGACGACCTTTCCGAAGCTGCTGCTCAAGTCGGGCTACCAGACGGCGCTCGTCGGCAAGTGGCACCTGAAAACGACCCCGGAAGGCTTCGACTACTGGGAGGTGCTCCCGGGCCAGGGCAGCTACTACAATCCCGACTTCATCCAGCAGGATGGCGGAAGAAAGCGCTACACCGGATACGTCACGGACATCGTGACCGAGCGCGCCATCGACTGGCTGAAGACGGGCCGCGACAAGGGCAAGCCCTTCCTGCTGATGTGCCAGCACAAGGCTCCGCACCGCAACTGGTCGCCGGCACTGCGTCATGTCGACCTGTGGGACGACGTCGACCTGCCCGAGCCGAAAACGCTCTTCGATGACTACTCGAACCGCCATCCCTCGCTGGCGAAGCAGCGGATGAGCATCGCGAACGATTTCTTCTGGGGTTGGGACATGAAGCTCAATGGTGACGCGCGTTTTCCGGAGTATTTCATGCCCGGCCTGGCGAATGGTGAGCGCGGACGGATGAATGAGGACCAGCAGGCCGCATGGGACGCGGCCTACGAGACGGAGAACCAGGCCATGATCGCCACGGTCGAGGCCGGCGAGATGAAGGGCGATGCCGTGACCCGCTGGAAATACCAGCGCTACATCAAGGACTACCTGCGCTGCATCCGGTCGGTGGACGAGGGCGTCGGCAGGATGCTCGACTACCTCGACGAGAGCGGACTCGCGGAGGACACCATCGTGATCTATTCCTCCGACCAGGGCTTCTACCTCGGCGAGCATGGCTGGTACGACAAGCGCTGGATGTTCGAGGAGAGTTTCGCGATGCCCTTCCTCATCCGCTGGCCGGGGGTGATCAAGCCCGGGTCGCGGAGCGAGGCGCTGATCCAGAATATCGACTACGCTCCGACCTTCCTCGAGGTCGCGGGGGTTGAGATCCCGGAGACCGTGCAGGGCCGCAGTCTGCTTCCGGTGCTCAAGGCTTCGGGCAAGGCACCCGAGGATTGGCGGGAGGGCCTCTACTATTTCTACAGTGGCGAGGCGACCCACCGGGTCGCGGCTCACGATGGTGTCTGTGATCAGCGCTACAAGCTGATGTACTTCCCCGGCGACAAGTCATGGAACCTCTTCGACCTCGAGAAGGATCCGATGGAGATGCGCTCGGTTCACGACGATCCGGCCTACGCGAAGGAGCTTGAGCGGATGAAAGGCCTGTATGCCCGGCTCCGGGATGAGTATCGGATGAACGAGGCGACGCTTCCGGCGCACCGCAACGACCAGGGGTGGTGGAAGAAGCGCCACGAGGAGACGCTGAAGGAGGTGAAGAAGGGCGGTCACGAGCTCGTCTTCATCGGCGACTCCATCACCCAGGGCTGGGAAGGGGCCGGCAAGCAGACCTGGGCCGAGTTCTACGGCGACCGCAAACCACTCAACCTCGGCTACTCGGGCGACCGCACCGAGCATGTCCTGTGGCGCCTCCTGAATGGCGAGCTGGAAGGCGTGGATCCGAAGGCCTACGTGCTGATGATCGGCACCAACAACACCGGTCACCGCATGGCACCACCGGAGGAGACCGCCAGCGGCATCAAGCTCATCCTCGAGTTGCTGCGCGACCGTTCACCCGACTCCAAGATCCTGCTGCTCTCCGTCTTTCCGCGCGACGAGAAGCCGGATGGTGCGAAGCGGAAGATCAACGATGGCGTGAATGAGATCATCAAGGGATACGCCGATGGCGAGATGATCCACTGGCTCGACCTGAGCGACACCTTTCTCGCCGAGGACGGAACGCTGCCGCGGGAGATCATGCCCGACTTCCTCCATCCCAAGGCCCAGGGCTATCGGATGTGGGCGGAGGCCATGGAGCCGAAGCTGAAGGAGCTGCTGGATTAGCATCCCGCCTTGTGAAGCGGGCTCTTTCCCGGGAACAGGTCCGCCCGCCAGACGGTCGCGCCGGAACAGCCTCTCACGCCATGAAACCCGTCCGATGGGGTCCTGGCGGTCGACGACGTGATTCTCGGCGCGGGTGGAACGGGTGCCGCTCCCGGAAACTTCGTTGACGATGCCCGCAAGGGCCTGGCGCTTGCCATCGGGGATGCGGAAGCCCGCAGCCCGGCGACGCTGAAACTTTTGCGCTGGCGCTCCGGCAACATCACCGAGGTGGTCCTGACCCTCCGGACTCCGGGCACCTATTCGGCGACGGATCCTTACAACTGTCCCAAGGTCCGCACAGATCCTTGAGAACGGTCTGGCCCACCGCACGGCCAACGAAGGGCCCGGCAATTTCGGCTTCGGCACTCCAGCCCTGCTTGCGGGCAATGATCCGTCGAACCCGGCCAACGAGGCACGCCAGGCGCTGGCACAGACCGAAGCTCTTCGCCCGGCTCAAGGTGACCGTGGCGACACCCTGACTCCCACCCGAAGCCTCCGAACCGTGGAAATGCGGTCACCCCGGCAGGACGCATGGGGTGGGCTGAGACATGGGCCTCGGACCGTGGGGACGATGGAGCTTCTTGGCGGCTTTTTCGGTTTGGAATGACGACGGTCTCACGACAGGCTTTCCGCATGCAGAGCTTTGAAGGAAAAGTGGCGGTCGTGACCGGTGGCGGCCGCGGCATCGGTGGGGCGATCGCGCGGGCATTCGCGGACCGGGGAGCGAGGGTCGCCGTGGTGAGTCGCAGCGAGTCGAGCTGCGGCGCGACCGCCGAGGCGATCAATGCCGACCATCCGGAGGCGGCGAAGGCCTACGCCGTGGATGTGGCGGATCACGAGGCGGTGCAGGCGCTCGGGAAGCAGGTCATCGAGGATTTCGGCGGCGTGAACGTGCTCGTGAACAACGCCGGCGTGACCCGCGACGGGCTGCTGATGCGGATGAAAGAGGAGGACTGGATGACGGTGCTCGACACGAACCTCAAGGGCGCCTTCAACACGGTGAAGGCCTTCATGCGCCCACTGATGAAGGCCGAGGATCCGCGGATCGTGAACATCGCCTCGGTGATCGGATTGATCGGCAATGCCGGCCAGGCGAACTATGCGGCGAGCAAGGCGGGGCTGATCGGCTTCACCAAGTCCGTCGCCCGCGAGTTGGCGGGGAAAAAGGTCACCTGCAATGCCATTGCACCGGGTTTCATCACCACCGACATGACCGACGTGCTGCCGGAGAAGGTGCGCGAGGACGTGCTGGCGAAGATCCCGCTGGGCGACTTCGGCACCGTTGATGATATTGCGGATGCCGTGGTTTATCTTTCAGGACCGCAGGGCCGCTACATCACCGGTCAGGTGCTCGCGGTCGACGGCGGCATGACGATGTAAGGATGGAGCTTCTGCTACTGCGTCACGGCAAGGCCGAGGACACCCACGCCGAGGGGGACTTCGCGCGGGAGTTGGTCGAGAAGGGGGTGCGGCAGTCGACCCGGGCCGGGCGCCTGCTCAAGGCGTTGGACCGTCGCCCAGATGTGGTGTTGACCAGTCCGCGGGTGCGGGCCAGGCAGACCGCCGGGCATTTCTGCGAGGCCGCCGGAATGCCGGGACCGGTCGTCCAGCCGTGGATCGACTGCGGGATGGGACCGGAAGAGGCGCTGAATGAATTGCAGTCGTTCAGCGAGTTCGGCCGCGTGATGCTGGTCGGTCACGAGCCCGACTTTTCGGGGCTCGTCGAGTGGCTGCTGGGAGACGGGGCCAGCGTCGAAGTGAAGAAGGGTTCGCTGATCGGACTGGTGGTGCGCCCCCCCTCGCGGGACGCCCGACTGCTCTTCAACGTGCCGCCGAAGATGATGGCGGGGAAACGGGAGGGGTGAGGCCCTCGCTCCCGACCAACCGATGAGGGTCCGGGTGAATGAGAGCGTTCCGGTCGGGCAACTGATTGCGCCTCAGTCTTTCTTCTCCTTCTTCTCCTCCGGCATGATGGGTGAGTCCCAGCCGGCGAGGTCGGAGGGGCGGACCCCTTTGGCTTCGCCGCCGAAGTTGAAGGTGCTGGGCTGGTAGGGGCCGACGAAGCGGATCTCGAGGTCCGGCTTGATGGCGTCCTCCAGACCCAGCGCCCAGAGGGTGCCGTTCAGGATCAGGCGGCGGTAGTTGTCGTCGAGGATGTCTTCGGAGGCGCCCTGGGTGGAGTGGAAGACGCGGTGCTTTTTGCCGTCCTTCGATTCGTAGTGGCGGGTCCAGGTCGAGGCCATCGGCTGCTTTTCCGGATCGGGGTCCGACT
This sequence comes from Haloferula sp. A504, assembly GCF_044385805.1. Lineage (NCBI taxonomy): Bacteria > Pseudomonadati > Verrucomicrobiota > Verrucomicrobiia > Verrucomicrobiales > Verrucomicrobiaceae > Haloferula > Haloferula sp. A504. The sequence goes on along the minus strand of NZ_JBISBU010000059.1, from coordinate 5,427 downwards.
CGGGATCCATCGACACCAGCGGCTGCGAGGTCGTGAGCACGGTGAAGTCCGGGCCGGGCTTCCCGACGTAGCCGCCGGCGTGGCAGAAGGCGGGGCCTTCGAAGCCGGTGAGGATCACGTGGTCCTTCTGGTCCTCGACGGCCTCGATGCGGGTGCCCTGGACGTGGTTCTTGCCGTAGTGGCCGACCCAGGTGTTGCCGAGAACCTGATGGCCGAAGCCGTTCTCGTAGCCCTCGACCTTCGAGCGGAAGTCGTACTTCGCATACCTGGCCTTGGCCGGGATCTTGAAGGCGTGGGACGAGGTGCGCAGGCCAACGACCGGACCTCCTCGCTTGAGGTAGGCCTCGATGTGCGCCATCTCTTCGTCCGGGATGTTCAGGAAACGCGCGAAGATGAAGAACAGGTCGGCCTCCTCGAGCGCCTCGAGGCCGGAGACCCGTGAAGACCCCGCGTCGATGAAGCCTTTCTCATCGACGCCGAAGACGACCGTGCACTTGAAGCCGTGATGCCTGGCGAGGATGCGGGCGAGGGCCGGGCAGGTTTCCTCGGCGCGGTACTCGTGGTCGCTGGCGAGGAAGACGATGTGCTTGCCGAGGCCGGGACCGGCGGTGCCTTCATAGACGACCGGTTGGACTTCGACGGCATGGGATGTGCCGAGTCCGAGGATGGAGGCAAGGAAGGTGAGGATCGATTTCATGGATCAATTTGGGGTTGGAGAAAGGGGAACCGCAAAGGCGCAAAGGCTGGAATGGTGTGGATGTCTGGATTTAGAGATGGGAACCGCAGATTGCGCAGATTACGCAGAGAATCAATGGGATGGATGAAGTTGGGCATCACTCACCAGGCGACTCTCTCTCTGTTTTCAACTCTCACAAAATCCCCTTAATCTGCGAAATCTGCGGTTCATCATCTCCAGTTTTGGGTTCACCCGCTTTGCCCCTCTGCCGTGAATCCCATCCTGCCAGGATATCCCGGCAAGATGATGGTCATTTCATCGGGTGTTCCTTGAGGAGTTCCTCGGGCTTCCAGAAGATGCTGCGGTCGCGGGTTTCCGCGCGGACCTTCTTCACGGTTTCGGGAGCGACGGGTGACGCCTTGTTGCCCCAGGAATTCCGGACGTAGGTGAGGACGGCGGCGGTTTCCTTGTCGTCGAGCAAGGCTCCGAAGGCCGTCATCGGCGGCACACCCTTGGCGGGATCATAGACTTCGCCGTTGACCTCGATCTTGCCCCACAGGCCGTGCAGGGTGAGCTTGATCAGGCGCTCTTCGCTGCCGGTCACCCAGGCGCTGTCGGCCAGCGGCGGGTAGACCTTGGCCATGCCTTTGCCGTCCGGCTGGTGGCAGGTCACGCAGTGGGCATCGCGATGGAAGATCTCGGCACCGAGGCGGTAGGTGTCGGCATCCTGCCCGGTGAGATGGGCCGGCACCTTGACGTCGATCTTTTCTTCTTCCTGCACGATCTGGGTCGGGCGCTTGCCCTTGGTCGGATCGGCCGGTCCCCAGTGCTGGGCGACGGTTTTGGCGGCGGGCCGGGCGTGGGGTTCGGGGGAGTTGAGCAGGGCGTCGAGCAACTCCTGGTCGCGCACGTCGTGCTGCTGGTGCAGCCAGAGGGCTTCGAGCAGGTGGTGGGCGTGTTCCTTGTTCTTCGGATCGAATTGCTTCATCCATTCCTTCACCGCCGCCATCACCTCGCCGGACTCGTGCTCGCTGAGCTCGATGCGGGTCCGGTGGCGCACGCCGTCGACCGGGTGCTTGAGGTTTTCCAGCAGCTTGGCGATCGGCTGGTCGTCGATCGCGACGGGCTCCTGCAGTGGGCGATCCTTGCAAACCATCCGGTAGATCCGCCCGTGCTTCTTGTCGCGTTTCGGATCGCGGATGTTGTGCTGCATGTGGCCGATGATGATGTTCTGCCAGTCGGCGATGTAGAGGGCGCCGTCCGAGCCAAACTCCGCATCGGTCGGGCGGAAGTTCTTGTCGTCGCTGAAAAAGAAGCTGTCGGTCGGGTCTCCCTTGACGACGCCGGTCTCGCCGTCGCGGTGGAGTTCGTAGCGCTTGATGCCGAGGTAGCCGATCACGTTGCAGACGAGGAAGTCCTGCTGGAGGTCGTCGGGGAAGTTGCTGCTCGAGACGACGGCGTTCGCCGGAACCGGGCGGACCTCCTTTTTCACCAGCTCGTGCATCTTGAAGCCATTGCCTTGCGGGCGCACCTGATAGGACCGGCCGCCGGTGCCGTCGTTGGCGAAGTGGTAGCCCCAGGAGTCGAAGCTGGTTCCGTGGGGGTTCGGGCTGTTGCCGGCGTGGAAGGTGATCGTGTAACGCCGGGGATCGAAGCGGTACATGCCCGAGGCGGTCGATGACAGGTTCGGTCCCCACGGTGTTTCGAAGTTGTTCTGCAGGAAGATGCCGCTCTGCCAGTAGAGCGCGCCATCGGGGCCGATGATGAAGTTGTTCGCCGCGTGGTGGGTGTCGGACGAGCCGATGCCCTGCACCAGCACGATTCGGAGGTCGGCCTTGTCGTCACCGTCGGTGTCCTTGAGGAAAAGGATGTCCGGCTGGGAGGCGACGATCACACCGCCGGCCCAGAACTCGAAGCCGAGGGGGTTGTGGACCTTGGCGAACTCGATCGCCTTGTCGGCGACGCCGTCGCGGTCTTCGTCGGGCAGGATGAGAAGGCTGTCGGTCATCTCCTTGAGCGGCTCCCATTTCGGGTAGGTGCTCCAGCAGGCGGCCCACAGGCGGCCCTTCGAGTCGACCTGCATCTGCACCGGGTTGACCATCTGCGGGAACCGCTTTTCGTCGGCGAAGAGGTTCACCTCGAAGCCCTTGGGGATGTGCATCTTCGCAATCGCCTCCTCACCGCTGAGATAGTCTTCGTTGCCCTCCTTTCCGGGGTTCGAGCTTTTGCTACCCCCGCCGACATTCGAGATGACCTCGATCGGTGCCGGCACGTTCGAGTCGTCGACCTGGTGATCCCTGCCCTGGGCGGTGGCCCAGATCTTGCGGTCGCGGTTGGCGGTCATCACGTCCAGCATCTTGAGCTCGTGTTCGAGGACCTCGCGGTTGGTCTGGCCGTTGACGAACTTCAGCCCGGAGCGTCCGCCCCAGATGTCGTTGCCGTCGGTGGCGCGGTAGCGGTTGTGCCAGTGCCAGTTCTTGTCGAGGACCGCCTGGCGCAGCGGTTCGATGGCCGGGGTGGATTTGACCTGCTTGCCGGTGATGGCCGAGGCGATCACCTCGCCAAGCTGGCGGTTTCCCTCGGGAAGCAGATGCACGCCGTTGAGGGTGATGGGCGAGTCGGCCTTGGCGTAGAGTGACTGGGAAGCGGAGAATAGATCGACGAATGCGACGCCCTTTTCCCCGGCGACCTGCTTGATGGCCCCGGTGTAGAGGGCGAGGTTGACGTTGTTGCTGCCGCCGTCCGGGAGGTTCGGATCGCCGTGATCCTCGTGGGCGATGGGCGAAAACAGCACGAAGCGCGGCTCGGATTCGCCGTTGAACTTCGCGGCCCGGTATTTGTCGATCATGCTGCCGAGATCGTTCCTGAAGCCTGCGACGCCGGCCTCGCCCTTGAAGGACTCGTTGTAGCCGAACATCACGAAGATGACGTCCGCCTGGCAGTGCTTGAGGTAGTCTTCAGGCGAGGTGAAGCCCTTGCTTCGCGGCCGCGAGGTCACCGTGTCGCCGGTGAAGGCCATGTTGCGGAAGGCGATCTGCTGGTCCGCCAGCCCGCTCTGCAGCAGGGTCTCGACCCAACCGTCGTGCTGCATCCGGTCGGCGAGTCCGTTGCCGATCAGGCAAACGACGTCGTTCTTCTGCAGGGGGAGCTGGGCCAGGCTTGGAAGCGGCAGGAGGGCGGCTCCGAGAAGGAGGCGGGGCAGGGCGAAGAGGGTCCGGTACATGAGTAAACCCCTTCAACGTGTCGGGGCGGCCCGGCTTTACAGGGAATTCCGTGCGTCCGCTTTTCGGGCGAGGGCGACGAAGGCCGGCAGGTCGCGGATGTCTCGGCCGAGGACGTAGCCCCGGATGCCGGCATTGCCCGCCCCTTCACCGTCGGCGATGGCGGAATCGCCGACGTGCCGGACCTGGGAGGGGGACAGGCCCAACTGCTGAAGGGCATGCTCGAAGATGACTGGTGAGGGCTTGCGAGCCCGGGCGTCTGCCGAGGTGAGGATGAGCTCGAAATGGGGGGCGAGTCCGAGCTCATCGAGCACCCGATGCAGGCGCCGGTCGAAGTTCGAAACGACGGCCAGCCGGAAGCCATGCGCCACTTCGAGGGCCTCCACGACCCCGGGAAGCACGCTCCAGGCATTTCCGGCGGCGTAGTGGTCGAACAGATCCGTGAAAGCCTCGTCGGGCACTTCCCCGCCCACTGATTGATCGACCACCCGCCGCCACCATTGACGCTCGGCGGCATCACCGTCGACGTGGCTTGGAAAGTCGGGCTCGCCGGCTTCGGAGAAGGCCCGGGCGAAGCCGGCTTGAAGATCACCGTAGGCGATGCGGTGGCGGCCCAGGATGCGGGCATAGGTGTCACCGACCGGCTCGGCGGGCGCGATGAGGGTGCCGGCGGCGTCGAACAGCAGGGCTTCGATCACGCCGGGAAACTGACCGGTCGACCCGGCCCCGGCAATCCCCGGCTTGCGATCCGGGGCCGGAGGTTCAGCATTGAGGCATGCTCCGGATCCCATTTGCCGTCGCGCTCGTCTTCAGCCTGTGGCTGACCGCCTGTCGTGAGAAACCGCCCGTGGCCGGGAACGCTCCGGAGCCCGAGGCTCCCGCCGACCCGTGGCGACCCTTGAGCGGGAAGTGGGAGCACGCGCTCGGCGGCGAGATCAAGGAGACAGACGGAGTGCTGCAACTCGGCATGGGCTACTCGATGACCGGGGCCCGCTGGACGGGAGAGATTCCGCAGGTGCCCTTCGAGCTTGAAGCCGAGGCCCGCCGGGTCGAGGGCACGGACTTCTTTTTCAGCGTGACCTTTCCGGGGCGGACCGACGACGAGGCGGCGAGCCTGATCGTCGGCGGATGGGGCGGGGGACTGGTCGGGATTTCCTCCATCGACGGCCTCGATGCGTCGGAAAATGAGACCGCCGATTTCCGCGAGTTCGAGAACGGGCGCTGGTATTCGATCCGCCTGCGGGTCACGGCGGATGAGATCCGGGCCTGGATCGACGACGAGGAGGTCATCGACGTCTCCATCGAGGGCCGCCGCCTGTCCCTGCGGGTCGGACCGATCGAGGACTGCCAGCCCTTTGGCGTGGCAACGTGGGAAACGATCGGCGAGGTGCGCGGCATGCGCTGGAAGCCGCTCGCGGAACCCCTTCAACCTTAGCTAGGGCGTTTGCTTGGCAGGCTATGATTGGATGGGTTGTGCCATATTGATGGTGTTCACTGATTTTTGGCGGTGGTCGCGGTAGTGGTCGAAGG
>NZ_JBISBU010000058.1:0-34223 GCF_044385805.1 Haloferula sp. A504 | reverse complement strand
GGGGTGGCGATCGGATCGCAAGCGTTCGTGGAGGAGGTGTTCGCCAAACGGAGGGAATGTTTCGGGGCCAAGAGGAAGAACGGCGCGCGGCCAATCCGCGAGTCGGCCGAAGCCAGCTTGTTTTCCCTGCGGGCCTTGCGCGTGCAGGCCGTCGAGTAGTTTCCGGTTCCTCCATTCGCCAAGGGGAATCAGTAGCTGGGGTCCCCCGATTCGATGTTTCGCTGGTGCTCAAGCCCAATGTCGCTTCTTCGGAGGGCCGCTCCGAGAGCGATGGTATTCGGCTGTGTCGCGCCTTTTCCTGGCTTGAGGTCGATCTCGACGCGCGAGCTTCAGATTCTCTCTCGCCAGCCCGAGTCGTGGCGGGCGGCGTGGAGGATGGCGATGACGAGAATCGATTCGGTGCTCTCATCGACACCGTAGATGACGCGATAGGGGAAGCGCTCGGGATAGCGCCACCGAATGTCGAGCGATGGATGGCGGCGTGAACCGATGAGCGGCTGCGCGGCGATGGATTCCCACGTGCGGATGATCTCTTCGACAAACCCTCCGCCGAGCCCGCCTTCGCGGGATTCATACCACTTGGCGACGTCGGCTACATCGTCTTCGACCTCCGGCCTGAATTCGAGCCGCCAGCTCATTTCGGGAACCGGGAGCGCAGCGAGCGTTTCATCTCGTCGAACGAGACCGCGGACGATGGATCACGGCGGTGCTCGTCAAGCCGGGAAGAAATCAGAGTCTCGTCGTCCGGCGACAACGCGGGCTCATCGATCTCCATCGCCCGGCGAATGAGCAATTGCCGTTCCGCCACGCTGAAGGCCGGTAGTTCTTCAAGAATTTGCGCCAGGCTCACGCCGAAAACCGTATTCTGGAACCTGCGCGGAGTCATGGAGAAATTTGCCCTCGCTCCGCTCGCGCCATGCAAAGTGGCGTTTGCTCCGCCACAAATGCCGCGTGATCGCCCTCCGGGCGTGGCATTCGGTGCGCAGCGGCTGGGTCGGGGGGACGACGGGAAGGAATCTCAATCGAAGGGGTCCCGTTTTCCGAGCATTGACCGCCGCTGGAGGGTGTCGCTAGCTTTCCCCATAAGATCACAGGACACGCCTTTTACGCGAATCCACTTGCGGCAAGCGGCGGCCAAGACGGCGGGCCTTACACTCAAGGGCTCGCACTGGATCAGCCTCCCCATCCCACGCATCCCAGCAGCACCACGGCCACGATGCAAACCACGGTGCGGAAGGCATTGAGACGGTTCCACGCGGGCTCGAAGGCCTGGCGGGCTTCGTTGAGTTCGGGTTGGCTCATGGATTCGAGCTCAAGCTTCTGCAGCCGGTTGTTGAGGGGGACGTTGCCGACCATCGTGGGGAGTTGCACGCCGAGAAGGTAGAGCCCGGCTGCGGCGACCAGCAGCCCACGTGCCGGCCCGTCGAGCTGGCCGAATCCCATGACCGCTGCGGCCACCACGCTGACCACCGACCCCAGCCAGACGAGGACGAAAAGAGGATGCCCGTTCTGGATGATGCGGTCGATTTCCTGAAAGCCTCGAAGGAAGGCCCGGTCGTCCAAGCGCCCGAGCCCGGGCATGACGAGGAGCGCGAAGGTGAAGAGAAGACCGGCGACCAGCGTAGTGGTGATCGTGGCGAAAACGAGCAGGATGTGGAAAAGGAGTTCCATGGTCATGGCGAAGGAGGCTTGAAGAAGAAGGATGAGGACGAGGGCGACCAGACCCGGCCGCCCTTGGATTCCGTTCAGGCAAAGGCACCGGACAGGTGCGCCTTCTGCAGGAAGCTGCGGAAGTCGCGGGGCGGGCGACCGAGGGCTCGCTGCACCCCGTCGCCGAGACTGGCGTTCCGTCCGTCGAGCACCTCGTTGAAGAGGTAATCGACCAGCTGAACCATGCCTTCCGGCAACCGGGCCGCCTTGAGTCCGGCGACGAAGTCCTCCCGCGAAACATCGATCACCTCGAGCTCGCGACCGGTCACCTCCCGGAACATCGCGGCGATGTCGCGGAAGGTCAGCAGCTCGGGTCCGGTCAACTGGTAGATCTCCCCGGCATGACCCTCGCCGGTGAGCGCGGCGGTGACGACGTCGGCAATGTCATCCGCATCCACATACCCCTCGCCCACGTGGGCATTGGGAACGGCAAGGCTGCCGCTCATGAGCAGGTCGCGGAAGAAGGACTCGGAGAAGTTCTGGTTGAACCAGCCGCAACGGACAATGGTCGCCTGAATGCCCGAGTCGAGCACCAGGCGCTCGCACAACTCCGCCTCTTCCTCGCCCCGCCCGGAGAGAAGCACGATTCGCTTCACGCCCTGCGTCCTGGCGACGGCCAGCAGGGCGCGAATGTGATCCGAGGCCCCAGGAACGGAGAGATCGGGGTGGTAGGTGACATAGAGCGACTCGACGCCCTCAAGGACCTCGCTCCAATTGGGATCGTCGTTCCAATCAAAGCTCGGGCTGCTCGAGCGGGAGGCGCTGCGGGCTTCGTGCCCGAGGGCCTGGAGGCGATCGATCACGCGTCGGCCGGTTTTTCCGCTGCCCCCAATCACAAGGAAAGGAGTGGTGGCGCTGTTCGGACGGAGTTGGCAGATGGTGTTTGTTTTCATCGGCCATAGCCTGATCCCTCGCCCTCCGCTCCGCTATGGCAGCGGGTCCAAGAGAATTGACCATTCGTCCAGAGGGGACATTCTTTCGAGATGTCGGACCAGCCCACGGCAAACTCGCCCGAGGAGGCCTTCCGGTCCGTCGATCCCCTGGGGGAAGCCCTGCATGCGCTGCGACTCAGCGGCGCCTTCTTCTGTCGATCCGAACTTCGCGCGCCGTGGGGCATCGAACTGCCGCCGATGCCGGGCAGCCTGATGTTTCACATCGTGACCGAAGGATCGGCGTGGATCACTTTCGGAAGCGGCGAGCGATACCGGATGGAAGCCGGTGACTTCGCGCTGCTCCCCCAAGGCCGCGGGCATGCGATCGTCGATGCCCCGGAAACTCCGGCGATCCACCTCTACGACTACGACCGCCCCCTGCTCAGCCCGCGCTATGAGCTGCTGGAAATCGACAACGGGGGCGACCCGGCCGGCCTGATCTGCGGGGTCGCGTCGGTGAAGGATCCGGCCGCCCGGCGGATGGTCGGCCTTTTGCCGAAGCTCATCCCGATGACGGCGGCCACGCCCGGCAATGAATGGCTTCGGGCATCCGTGCAGATCATGATGCAGGAGGCCCGCAGTCTGGGTCCCGGCGGCGATGCGGTGATCACCCGCTTCTCCGACATCCTCGTCGTGCAGGCGATCCGCCACTGGTTGCAGACCGATCCGAACGCGCAAACCGGCTGGCTCGGCGCCTTGCAGGATCCGCAGGTCGGACGCGCGCTTGCCTTGATCCATCGCGATCCCACCGAGGCCTGGACGGTGGAATCCCTGGCCGAAGCCGTGGGCATTTCCCGCTCTGGCCTTGCGGCCCGATTCGCCGACCTGGTCGGCGATACCCCGATGAGCTACCTGCGGCAATGGCGCTTCGAGGTCGCCCGCAACTGGTTGCGCGATACCGACCAGACCCAGGCCGAGATCGCGGAGCGGCTCGGCTATGAAAGCGAGTCGAGCTTCTCCCGCGCCTTCAAGAAAGCGACCGGACAAACCCCCGGGAGTGTCCGGCGAGAAGCGGCGGCGGATGAAGCTTGATACAACAACCTGACGAAATGGGATTCACCGCCAAGACGCCAAAATCGCCAAGCACATCCTCGATGTAACACCGAGCCCGGCTGGGTCACCACGGAGTCGAGTTGTTTCGCCGACATCCGGATGGTGCCGGGGAGGTGGCGAGGAAAGCCCGCCGGAATTCACGAGGTTTTCATGCTGTGACCGAAGGCCGTTCATCTCCCGGAAGCCACCGTCCCGCCATGACGGACACGTCCCAATCTTCCCATCCGCGACGCAACGCCCGGTCCGGGTGCCTCAAAGCCGCCCTCATCACGTTCGGGTTCCTCGCCGCAGTGGCCCTCGGAGTCGGCTTCCTGATCCACCGGGGGCTCGCCGACTTTGATTCGCACCGGGAGATGATGGGCCTCCGCAGCGGCCTCGAAGTGCGGGACGAGCAACTCCGCTACTCGCCCGGCATGGATGGAATCATGTGGTGCCGGTTCACCGTCGAGGCGAAGGGGCTCGACGAGGTCTTCGACACCTCGCTGGTGGATGTGTCCGAGCTCAACGAACCCGGTTGTCAGCTCCGCGGGGCCGGGAGCAGCCCCCGTTGGTGGGATGTGCAGACGAAGACGCTCACCGGGGGCAGTGTCGAGGTGCGGAACGATGAGTTCATGGACGTCGGCTTCGTGGACAACGAAGACGGCACCCTGACCGTCTACATCTTTTGGTTCGAGGTTTGATCGTCGAAGGGGTTGGCTGCAAAACACCTGCCAACGGCATCCGCTGTTTCCGGGGCGTTGCTTCAACCCCCGGTTCTCCCCGGGCAGCGTTCAGTGTGCCACCGGGAGACCTCCACTGCCACCAGCTTTGGCCTCGATGGTATCACCCGCCGCCGAGCAGGGTCCGGATCGCGTCGGCCGGCACGCAGTTCTTCACGACCATCTGCAGCGGTCCCTTGGGCTGGCCGTTGTTGGATTCGTAGTAGATCGACTGCGTGTTGCAGACCATCCCGACGACGCGATTCTCGGAATCGAGCACCGGCCCGCCGGATGATCCCTTGGCATAGTCGGCGGTGATCGACATGCGGACGACGGAGGGCCGGTCTTCGCGTTGCGGCGTTTCCGAGTAGCGCGAGACGCGGCCGAAGGTGTGCATGAAGAAGCGTCCATGGGGGTGGCTGATCACCTCGACTTCGGCTCCGATTCCGGCGGGGGGTCCGAGTTGGAGGGGCACCAGATCCGTGGCCTCGACCCGGAATAGGGCGACGTCCGAGGCCTCGTCGGCGGCGATCACCTCGAGGATCGGGTGGACGTTTCCATGCCGGTCGCAGACGCCCATCACTTGACCCCGGGCTTTCGCCAAGACGTGCTGGTTGGTCACCATCAAGCCGTCGTGGGTCAGCGCCCAGGCGGTGGCGACCCCCGCGAGGTGCCAGTGGTCGCAGCGTCCGCACTTGTAAACCGAACTGATCAGGTGGACGGAATCCGCCGGATGCTCCGGAGCGGAGGTCGCGAGTTTCGCGTCGGCGGGAAGCGTGGAGGTCGCCGGAAGTTCGTCGATGCTGTCGGCAAATGACTGGGCGGTCGGATGTTCCCCGGCTTCGGCCAGTTTGCCGAGGGTGTTCTGGAACTTCGCGCGCAGGGCGACGTCGTTGATGATCTCCGGGGCGGCGGTCGCCACGGAAGCGAGGAGGGGAAGGAGCAGGAGTCGCATGGTCGTCAAACGTCGGTGGTCGGTGAAGTTGTTCATTTTCGATCTCGTCAGCGCCGCCTCCAGTGGCTGAGCTGGGAACTCGTCCATTGGAACTTGCGGGCGGTTTCGCGGATCAGGAAGGGTTCGTCGGTGGAGGAAAGAAGCTCGAATTCCCCGCCGAGGTGGCCTTGCAGCCAGTCGAGCGTCGGCCCCTCGGGCCAGTTCTCCGGCGGGGTGAACTCCCCGAGCCAGGTGCAGGGCGTGGCAAGGATCAGTTCGCCACCGGAAACGACCAGCTCCGGCAGCCGGCGCAGAAGTCGCTCGGGTTCGGGCAGCCGGCACAGCAGGTTGGCGGCGTGAACGAGGTCGAAGGCACCGAGATCTGGCCGGAGGTTCATCGCGTCACCCTGCTCGAAGTGCACCCGTTCCGCGTGCACGCCCTGCGGCAGCTTCGCCTCGAGGGGGGTGCTCCGGTGGGCCTCGTCGAGGCGCGAGTAGGGCAGGGGGCCTTGGGCCAGGGCGGCGGCGGCACGGACAAAGGCGTGGGAGAAGTCGATGCCGGTCACCTCGTCGCAGGTTCGCGACATTTCGTAGGCCGAGCGGCCGACGGCGCATCCGAGGTCGAGGGCACGCCCGCCGGTGGTGGCGTGGGCGGGTGTGCGCACCGCAAAGTCGAGAGCCTCGGCCATGCCGGCCGGGGCGTCGGGCGGCAGGATCTCGTCGGCGCTGCCGTAGTGGAAGAGAAGATATTCAGAGACGAGCTTGTCCGACTCGTAGGGATTTTCCGCCATGGCGGAGCCAAGTCGTGGGCCGGGAGGTGGTCAAGGCGTCACTTGGTGATTGTCCGGCGAGTTGGAATGGCGCTTCTTCAGGCAGCGGCCTGGGTCTGAAAGTCAAAGGTCTGAAAGTCGAAAGTCCGAGCAATCCTCCCGCTCCGGCCTCGCAAAACGCCTGAGCAAAGGGACTTTTGACCTTGGACCTTCAGACCCTTAGACGTCCATTCCTCCGGGTAGTCCTTCCTCGGCGACACTCCGAAGGAAGTGCCATTCGGGCTACTTGCCCATCTCCTTCAGCATCCGCTCGCGGGCGAAGGACTCGCCCCACTGGGTCGGGTCGTCCTTGATCTTGTCCCACTCGTCGACGGTGATCCATCCGGTGCCGAAGGGGCGCCGGGCATGGCGGCCGAAGGCGGAGTGGGGATAGACCTCGTCCGGCGGGCGGACCGGGTTCACCGGGTCGGCCATTTCCGCCAGCCAGGCGTCGTAGCGGGCGCGGATCTCCTTGAGGATCTCCGGCTTTTCTTTCGCGAGATCGGTCGTCTCGCCGGGGTCGGCCTCGATGTCGTAGAGCCGCCATCCGCCGTCGCGGAAATTGACGATCCGCCACTGCTTCCAGCGCGCGATTTCCGAACCATGCGTGTTCCAGAAGAGGATGCGGTCGGGGTCGGGCTGCTGTTTTTTTAGCAGCAATGGCAGGAGGTTGACGCCTTCACAGTGCTTCGGTAGCGGGGTTTCCGCGACGGCGGCGGCGGTGGCGTAGAAGTCGATGGTGCTGGTCATGCCGGCGTAGCTCTTTCCGGCGGGCAGCGTGCCGGGCCACGACACGATGGTGGGCATGCGGTAGTTGCCCTCCCATTGCAGGTTCGAGCGGTTCACGCCGCGCTTGCCGCCACGGTAGGGATCGGGCCGGTGCTGGGCAGCCGGGTCGCCGCCATTGTCGCTGCCGAAGATGACCAGGGTTTCATCGGCGATGCCCATCTCGTCGAGCTGGTCGAGGATGCGCCCGATCTGGATGTCGAGGGCGAGCAGGGTGCCGCGAAGATACTGGCGTGGCTCCCATTTTCCCTCGTGGTCGGGGTAGAGCTGCCTGAGATACTTCTCGGGCACCTCGTGCAGCGGCGTGTGGACTGCGAGCGGCACGTAGTAGAGAAAGAAGGGCTGCTCGGTCCTGCCGTGGCGGGAGATGAAATCGATGGCGTAGTCGCCTTCGCTCTCGGTGAGGTAGGAGCCGTCGACGCCGACATACCACGAGCCGCTCTCGCCGCCGTCTTCATGCTTTCTGCGCGGAGTCTGCTTCGCCGCCTCGACAAAGCCGCGATCAAGCGCGCCCTGGTCCCAGCGGCCGATGTCCCATTTCTCAAAGCCGATGAAGCCGGTGTGGTAGCCCGCGTCGCGAAGCGTTTCGGCGAGCGTCGGCTTGTCGTCGGGGATCGGCACGCCGCGGGACAGGCCGTACTTGCCCCAGCGCTGGGTGTAGGCACCCATCATCAGTGCGGTGCGGCTCGGGCTGCACGGGGCGTTGTGGGTGTAGGCGTTGAGCAGCCGCATGCCCTGGTCGGCGAGGCGGTCGATGTTCTCGGTGCCTGGGTCGGGACAGCCGAAGGCGCCGACGTCGCCACGGGCCAGGTCGTCGACGTAGATGATGAGGATGTTGGGGCGCTTCGGGCTGTCTGCCGCAAGGGCGACGGAGAGGAGCGATGCCAGGAGTGCGAAGGCGAGAGCGGGCGTGGTCATGGGGATACGGCCTCAGGATGTGTGGATCGACACCCTCTTCCGCCGGAGGCTTCGGCGGGCAGGGGAAGGTTGATACGTCGGAAAGAGTGCGGGTCTTAGCGCGACTCAAGCCAGGACTTGAACTCGTCCTCTTCGGCGGCCATCGGGGTGGCGACCTTCTCGCGGTCGGCGAGGATGGCGAGACGGTCGGGGATCTCGACGGTATTCGCGCCCAGTTCCTGCTCCATGACGTCGAGAAACTTCGCCGGGTGGGCGGTCTCGAGGGTGATGGTCGGGACATCCGGGTGCGACTCCCGCCACTGACGCGCGGCCAGCCAGCCGACCGCGCCGTGCGGGTCGATGGCGTAGCGATGCGTGTCCCAGACCTCGCGGATGGCCGCGCGGGTGCTGGCGTCGTCGCAGGCGAGGCCGGAAATCGTCGCCTTCATCTGCTCCCAGGACTGGCCGAAGATCGCCTGCATGCGGGCGAAGTTCGACGGTGCCCCGACGTCCATCGCGTTGGAGATGGTGGCGGCGCTGGGGCGCGGACGGTAGTCGCCTCTGTCGAGGTACTCCGGGACGACATCGTTGATGTTGGTCGCCGCGACGAAGCCCGCGACCGGCAGGCCCAGGCGCATCGCCATCAGGCCCGCGGTGAGGTTGCCAAAGTTTCCCGAGGGCACGACGAAGGCGGGTGTTTCGTCCACCCGGCGGGCACTATGGATGTAGTAGAAACTCTGCGGGACGAGTCGGGCCAGGTTGATCGAGTTGGCGGAGGTGAGGTTGAGGCGCTCCGAGAGCTCGCGGTCGAGGAAGGCGGACTTCACCAGCCGCTGGCAGTCGTCGAAGGAGCCGTCGACCTCCAGCGCGTGGATGTTGCCTCCGAGGGTGGTGAGCTGCTTCTCCTGCAATCCGGAGACCTTGCCCTTGGGATACAGGATCAGGACGCGGGTGCCCTCGACATGGTGGAAGGCCGAGGCGACCGCGCCGCCGGTGTCGCCCGAGGTGGCGACGAGCACGGTCAGTTCGCGGTCCTCGCCGCGGGTCAGCCAGCCCATCAGCCGCGCCATGAAGCGCGCGCCGAAATCCTTGAAGGCGAGCGTGGGTCCGTGGAACAGCTCGAGGATATGGTCCTTCTCCGCGAGTGAAACGAGGGGGGCGTCGAACTCGAGGGTGCCATCGACGATCTCCACCAGCGCGTCCTCGGGAACATCCTCGCCAAAGAAGGCTTCCGCCACCGCGTAGCCGATCTCCTGGAAACTCAGGTCGCGCCAGAGCCGCCAGAAGTCCTCGCCGAGCACCGGCAGTTCGTCGGGCATGTAGAGCCCGTTGTCCGGCGGCAGCGAGCGCAGGATCGCCTCCTTGAGATCGACGCGGTGGGACGGGTTGTTGGTCGAGTGGTAGCGCACCGAAGTTCCAGGTAATAAGTTCCAAGTGCCAAGCTCGCCGGGCGGTGGCTTTCAAAAAGGCGGCTTGTCTTCCCGGCGCGCTTCGTAGCGGGTTGATGCCGGAGAATCAATGGGAGAGGCAGGAAATGGAGAGGCTGGAAAGCGGGCTTTTGACATCTGATGTGGAATATTCTACATCATGATGCATGAGGACCACGCTCGATCTCGAAAAGCCGGTGCTGGATGCGCTGAAGGAGCTGCGCCGGAAAGAGAAGCGCTCCTTGGGCCAGATTGCATCGCGACTGCTGGCCGATGCCCTGAGCCGCGAGCTTTCCGGCGGGAAGCCGGTCGAGCCCTTTGAGTGGGAAACGGCTTCCATGGGGGCCAAGGTGGACCTGGCCGACAAGGACGCGGTGTATCGAGCGATGGGTGAGTCATGAGCTACTCGATCGATGCGAACATCCTGCTGTATGCCAGCAACACGTCTTCACCGCAGCATGCGGCGGCGAAGGAATTCGTTATTTCACGCGCCGGGGATCCCGACCTGCTGTGTCTGACCTGGCCGGCACTGATGGCGTACCAGCGGATCGCGACGCATCCGGCGATCTTTGAGAACCCCCTCGATCCCACAACGGCCTGGCGCAATATTTGCCGACTACTGGCGCTCCCCAGAACACGGGTGATCGGAGAAGAAGATGGCTTCGCCGAGGACTATGCGACGGTGGCCAACGCTGCGGCCGTGCGTGGCAATCTCGTGCCCGACGCCCACATCGCGACCCTTCTTCGCCAGCATGGAGTTGGGCGCATCTACACCGCCGACACCGACTTTCGCAAATTCGAGTTCCTGGAGGTGGTGAATCCGCTGAGATAATCGGTGGCGCCGCAGCCAAGAATGCCAACGGGGTCCGGATTCAGTTTGAATAGGCAGGAGCGAAGAGTGACGAGTTCTCGTTCAAATCAACACGCCCCATGCGTTTGACAGCCTCCATGTCGCCGAGAGGAGGGTGCAAGGGACGGGCGATGGCTGAATCCTTCAGCGTTTCGTCGTCCGACGGCGTGCGGGTGATCTCTTTCGTTGCGACCGTCACGCAGCCGGGAAGGACAGGTATAAGGTGTCATATAAGGTGTCAGGCAAACAGAATCCGAATCCGTTGGAAACATCGAAAAATCAACGGTTGGTGGCGTTCTCAAGTCGGCAGGGACGGAGCGGATTTCGGGATGGGATTCCCGCGGGGTGAACCCGTGGCGACTTGCCGGCGTCCCTGCGGGACTGAAGAGCAGCGCCGAGTGATCCCTGATCAGCAAGCAGTGGTGGAAAACGTGTGGTTCAGACACCGTTTCGAGTCAGGCCGGAAGCGCATGGGGTAAAACGCTGGTTCTTGGCGATAACAAGTCTTCCGTTTTTTCGGAAAAGGGGATACTTTGTTGCCATGGCCGACACCTACACCATCAAGACCGCGCAGCAGAAGCTTTCCGCTCTGGTGGCGGAGGCTGCGGACCATCCGGTGACCATTACCAAGCAGGGGCGGGCGGTGGCCGTCCTCGTATCGATCGAACGCATGGAGGCCATTGGTGAAACCATGGAACTCCTGGCCGATCCCAAGGCGATGTCCGCGATCCGCAAACATCGCGAAGGCACGGCGGTGTATCACGATGTTTCCGCACTCGACGAACCGTGATCACCGTCCGGGTTCAGGAGGAAGTGGTGGATTATCTCCGAAGGCTGGCCCCGGAGCCGCGCCATGCACTGCGTCTTGCGATCAGGGACCTGGCGCAGGAAAAAGGCGACATCAAGCCGCTCACCGACGACCTGGAAGGGTTTTACCGCCTGCGCGTCGGATCTCATCGGGTGGTTTTCGAATATCAAGTGATCGATGGCCGGCGCGTCATCACCTGTGTGTTTGCCGGGCCGCGCAAATGGATCTACGAAGTCTTCCAGAGCCGCTTGCTGGAATGAGGCCACGACCCCTGGGTTCTCGATTCGGTGACGGCCCGGTGCCATGTCCTTCGTCTGTTAGGCCGCCCCAGAACACGGGTGATCGAGCGTCGCTCCGGGATCGGCCGGAAGTTGTGCGCTTTGGGGAGGGCCATTCGGGCTAGGCCCGAGGTTTCGGACCGGTCATCGCTCGGGCATCCATCAGCCGGTCGAAGGTCTCCGCATCCACTTCGCCGGAGGCCAACGCCTCCTCGCGCAGGGTCGTGCCGTTGGCATGTGCGGCCTTCGCGATGGCCGCCGCGCGGTCGTAGCCGATCTGCGGGACGAGTGCCGTCACCTGCATCAGGCTTCTCTCCAGCAGATCCCCGATCCGTTCTTCGTCGGCCCCGATCCCGTCGACGCAGCGCAGCGCGAAACTTTCCGCCGCATCGCCGAGCAGACGCATCTGGCGCAGCAGGCCGTGGATCATCATCGGCTTGTAGGTGTTCAACTCGAACTGCCCCTGGCTGCCGGCGATGCCGATGGCGGCGTCGATGCCCATCACCTCCACCGCGACCTGGGTCAGCGCCTCGCACTGGGTCGGGTTGACCTTGCCGGGCATGATCGAGGAGCCGGGCTCGTTGGCCGGCAGGATCAGTTCGCCGATGCCGCACCGCGGGCCGGAACCGAGCATCCGGATGTCATTGGCGATCTTGAAAAGCGAGGCTGCCACGCCGCGCAACACGCCGGACATGGCGACGACCGCATCGTGGGCGGCCAACGCCTCGAAGCGGTTTCCGGCGGCAACGAACGGTTCTCCGGTGAGTCCGGCGATCCGAGAGACGATTCGTTCCGCGAAGCCCTCGACCGTATTCAGCCCGGTGCCGACCGCTGTGCCGCCCTGGGCCAGTTCGAGCAATCCGGGAAGCGCCGCGCGCACGCGATCGATCCCGAGTTCCACCTGTCGGGCGTAGCCGCTGAACTCCTGCCCGAGGGTGATCGGCGTCGCATCCTGGAAATGCGTGCGGCCGGTTTTCACCACCCCTTCGAACGCCCTCACCTTGCGCACGAGGGCGGCATGCAGGCCCTGCAGTTTCGGCAGAAACCGCTTGTTGAGTTCCGACACCGCCGCCATGTGCATCGCACTCGGAAAGGTGTCGTTCGAGGATTGCGACAGGTTGACGTGGTCGTTCGGATGCACCGGATTCTTGCTCCCGAGCTCGCCACCAAGGATCTCGATCGCCCGGTTGGCGATCACCTCGTTCACGTTCATGTTGGACTGCGTTCCCGATCCGGTCTGCCAGACGACCAGCGGAAAGTGATCGTCCCACCGCCCGTCGCGGACCTCGCGGGCCGCCTCCGAGATGGCGCCCGCCTTTTCGGCATCGAGCAGGCCAAGGTCGCGGTTGGTCTCGGCTGCGGCCTCCTTGATCAGGGCGAGCGCGTGAACGACCTCGACCGGCATGCGCTCGCCGCCGATGGGAAAGTTTCCCAGCGATCGCTGCGTCTGCGCACCCCAATATCGGTCGGCCGGAACCTCGACCGAACCCAGGCTGTCGGACTCGTTGCGGAAGCGGGCCATGAACGAATGCTGTTGGATTAGTCCGTGGCCTCCTCGACCGCGTCGCCAACCTCCTCGGTGGCATCTTCGATGTCGTCGGCGGCCTCTTCGGCCGGCGACTTGTCCTCACAGGAGGCGAAGACGAGGAAGGGTAGGAGGAGAAGAACGTTCCGGAGTTTCGTTTTCATGATCTTCGAATTCAGGTTTCGGGGGTGGGGGATCAACGCTTCTTCACGAGGTTCATGATCAGCGAGACCACGAACAGGACGAGGAAGATGAAGAAGATGATCTTTGCGATCTCCGCCGCTCCGGCGGCGATCCCGCTGAATCCGAAGGCGGCGGCGATCAGTGCGATGACGAGAAAAATGACGACCCAGCGTAGCATGATGATTTGTGAATTTCCGGCGAGACCCGAATGGTCGCAGGAACCAGCATGATAGATGCATGCTCCCGGGATGCACGGGATTTCTGGCAAGAATCCTTTTCAGGTATCTAACAGACGCTGCAACCGACCCGTGATCTCGTCCGGCTTCTCGGCGAACAGCCGGCGACCGCAAAGTGCCGCCTTCCGGCGAAGTTCCTCTCGTCGCTCGTGGATCAGTCCGGACAGGATCGTCATGACCTCGCGATTGCCGTAGTCCGCGAACTCCTTCTCGAGGTGCGCCTGGAAAACCGCGAAATCGTGCTCACGCCCCAGGAGATCGGCGAGGTGTTCCGCCTCCTTGCGGTGGGCTCGCATGACCGGCTTCCATACCTTCTCCAGCAGCTTCAGGTGGAAGCCGAGATACTTCGTGCGCTTCCGCCATTCATGGAACCGCTCGGTGGACGGCTGGGAAAGGGCGGCCTTCATCGCCTTCCGACCGCGCCGGTAGTTCTTCCGAAAGCCGCTGAGACAATCACCGAGTCCATCGATCCTGCGGGTCCACTTGTCGAGCCGTTCCCTTCCCGCTTCGATCTCGCTGGCAAAGGTCTCCAACCTCGCGTCCAGGTCGGTTTCCACTTCGGCCCGGTGCTGCTTCTGCAGCGTCAGCTGTCGGCGCACCGGAGCGAAATCCTGTCGCTCGAGCGGACCCTCGTAGCGATCCATCAGCCGGTCGTAGGCCTCGATCAGCGCTTCGGCGTCGCGCAGCCCGGAGAGCGGGCGGGCAGCGTCCCGGTAGCGCACGTTTTCGCGGCGGTAGTCCTTGCCGATCGCCCCGCGGCACAGCCGCAGCAGAGCGCGCAGTTTCTTGCAGCGCTTGCGGACCTGATGGACGGCTTCGTGACGGTCGAGTTCCGGTTCTCCGAGTTCAGCCCGGGCGCGGTCCAACTGTTCGAGGGCGATTCGGCGGACCTCGGCAGCAGTTGGTGCCGGTGGATCGATTCGATAGCTCATGAGAATTCTCCTCGGGCCAACCACTCAACATCTTCACCCCGAGCCATGCAAGGGAGCTTCGTCAGATCTTGACCTCCTTTTCCTGTCCCTTGATTCAGCACCACCGGCCTCTCAAAAGCCTTCGGCAGAGCAAGTTCCCGGTGATCGGTCGGTGTGGAGGAGCCGGAAATCGGCGCCCTCAAGTAGCTGCGGCGCTCCTCGGTTCTCCTCCGCCACGTATGCCGGGCTACCTCATATTGAACCAAGTGATCCGGGATGGCGCTCGGTGTGGATTCGCGGTTGATTTTCCAGAGTGAGGCAGCCCTGGCCACGTACGCCGTCGAGATTTCTCCGGACTTGGATTCCTCGGGCTTTTCCCTAGGGTCGTCGGTTTGAGGCAGTCAGTCTCCCGCCTGAAGCAAGCTCGAAACTCCCACCAAGCCCCTCCAATGAGATCACCCATCGGCCCCTTCGTGTCTGGATCCCGCATCGCGCTTTTCTCAATCGTCATTTCGTCGGGGGTCACGGCGGACGACATCTATGTCAACGGAGCTGCCACGACCGGTTCCGATGATGGATCTTCCTGGGCAAACGCGTTTCTCACGCTGCAGGACGCGCTGGCCTCGGCGTCGGCCGGCGACACCGTCCACGTTGCGGAAGGGGTTTACTTCCCCGATGAGGGGGTGACCGTCGACGAAAACACCATCGAGGCGTCCTTTGTGGTTCCGCAGGGAGTGGTCGTGTCGGGGGGGTACAGCGGCACCGGTGGCGAGCGTGATCCAGACAGCTTTCCAACCATTCTTTCTGGCGATCTCAAACAGGACGATCTCAACGCGGACGGAAACTTCATCTCGGAAACTCCGGCCGACGTGGTGCCCTCGAATTCCACCCATGTGGTCACCTTGTCGGCGGCATGCGAACTCGATGGATTCATCATCACGGGTGGCCGGGCCGAAGATGGCATCGCGACGAACGGCACCCATGGGGGCGGACTGCTGGCCACCTCTGCCAGTGTGGTGTCGAACTGCCGCTTCTACGGAAACCACTGCACGGGCCGTGGCGGAGCCGTCATGGTCGTGGGAGCCGGCACCACCTTCATCAATTGCCTGTTTGCAGGCAATACGGCCGATGCCCGGGGCGGGGCTTTGGGCACCCTTTCCGGAGCAACGCCTTCCTTGATCAACTGCGTCTTCCTCGGCAACGAGGCCGAGCGTGGAGGCGGGCTCAATTTCAACGACTCGTCGCCGACGCTCACGAACTGTTCCATCTCGGGCAATTCCGGGACCATCAACGGCGGCGGCATTCAGGCGGCGGCCAATTCGGTTGTCACGCTGGAGAACACCATCGTTTGGAACAACCATGCGGCGGGATCGCGCTCGTCCACGGGTTCGTCCATCAACCTGCTTTCCGGCTCGACTTACTCGGCAACCACCAGCTTGCTGGAAAATGATGGTGGAACCGATCCGGTGTTTGTGACTCCGCCCAATCCATCGACCGCGCCCTCGGTCCAGGGGGATCTCCGGCTCACGGATGATGGCTCGCCGGCCTTCGATTCCGGGACCGACGCCGCCAACGGCGAACCCACGGATGTGCTTGGGAACGACCGAGTGGTCGGGCTGGCCATCGACATCGGAGCCTACGAGCTGTTCTCCGAGCTCTATGTCGATGGCACGGCAGTCGGCGGATTGGACAACGGCCAGAGCTGGGAAGATGCCTTTCTTCATCTCCGGGATGCCCTTGATGCCGCCGGCCCCCATTTCACCATCCACATTGCGGCGGGGGTCCACTATCCCGACGACGGCGCGACCGGTCAGAAGGACGACCCCACAAGTTCCTTCGTGCTCATCCCCGGATGCACCTTGTTGGGCGGATACCCCAATGGCGGCGGGCCACGTGATATCGAGAATGAGGTGACCGTCTTGAGTGGGGATCTGGAGCAGAATGAGTCCGATGAGGGCACCGGGTTCATTGTGAGCGACCCCGACGACATCCAAGGATTCAACGCCTATCACGTGCTCACGCTTGAGGGCGATGCCGCCCGCACCACCTTGTCCGGCCTCACCATCACCGGCGGTTCGGCGGATGACGGAACCAATCAGCCGGGAGCTTCCATCAGCTCTCCCAACATCGGCGGTGGCCTGATTTCCTTTGATTCCGATTTGCTGATCGAGTCCTGCCGCTTCATCGGAAACCGGGCCTACGATGCCGGGGGGGGAGCGTTTCTCGAAGGGACACGACACGAGGTTCGCGATTGCGAGTTCGTGGCCAACCATCTCACCGGATCAACCAGCGGAGGTGGAAACGGCCTCCTGGCCTGGTCGGCGGATGCGGGGATTCACGGCTGCCGTTTCGAGTCCAACGCGGGAAGGTCATCCACGCTCAATCTGGGATCGCCCAATGGTTCGCCCACGCCTCGTATCGGGACCTACTCGGTGACGGCGTGTGATTTTCTCGGCAACGTGGTCCTTGGCGGCAGCAGCGGAATCAGCGTGAAGGATGTCACTTCCGCCGAAATCACCGGCTGTCGTTTCCAGGCGGGGGAGAGCGGTGTCGGGCAGGTCATCAACGCGAACGATTCCGATTCGGTTCTGGTCAGCGACTCCCTGTTTTCTGGCAATACCGGGAACAAGGTCATTTCGGCCAGTGTCAACATCGAAGTCGCCTTGCGCAACTGCACCCTGAGCGGAAATGACTCGAGCGCGTCGACCATCCTCGGGGGAATCAGTTTTCCGGGGGCGACCGCCAGTATCATCCGGTTGGAGAACACGGTTTCGTGGGGCAATGGGACCAATGGAAGTGAGATCGTCTCGGGTGACTCGACGATCGTCAGGGAGTATTCGCTGATCGAAGGCCAACCGGGTGGAGGCAATGGCAACCTCGACGGGTTGGGCGGTCTCGATCCGAGCTTCGTCAATCCGCTTCCGCCCACCTCCGCTCCCACCACCGGCGGCGACTATTCGCTGTTGCCGGCCAGCCCGTTGATCGAGGCGGGCGGCATTGTCACCGCGTCGCCCATCGATCTGGCCGGCAATCCGCGCTACTTCGATGCCGACGGCGATGGTTCCGTTTCGCTTCTGGATATCGGCGCGTATGAATACCCGGTCGCCATCATCGGGGGCCAGATGGTCAGGATCACCGATACCATGGTCGATCCGGCGAACGGGCAGATCACCCTCACCGTTGAATCCCTGGCCGCAACCCCTTACACCGTCGAATACAGCGAGACCATGAGCGAGACCGATTGGCCCGAGGGCCCGGATGGCGTGCTGACGGCGGGCACCAATACCGTCATCGTTCCCGGTTCGGCTTACGGTTGGCCGAAGGATAGAGTGTTCCTGCGGCTGGTCACCCCGTGACCACGCCGCCTCAAGTGAGCGGCTCACCGGTCGGCCTGCGGTGGCATTCAACCAGAGTGGTTATGGGTTCGAGCTCTTCTCCTCGACCACATGCACCCCGAGGGGGTTGATCTTCGAGACGTGGATCTGGTTTTCCAGGGGAACGGCGGAGAAAACCTTGCTGACCGCGTCGCCGACCTTGCGGGCGATTTCCTCTCCCTCGCAGAGGGCGAAGACCGAGGGGCCGGCGCCGGAGATGGAGAACCCGAGGGCCCCGGCCGACATGGCAGCGCGCTTGGCCTTGTAGAAATCCGGGATGAGCTTCTGGCGGCGGGGTTCGGCGATGACGTCGTGGATCGAGCGCGAGATGAGCCCGTAGTCGCTCTGGATGATGCCGCACAGCAGGCCGCCGAGGTTGCCGATCTGCTGGGTGGCATTGGTCACGGGGATGTCCTTGGGCAGGATCTCGCGGGCGACCTTGGTGAGGATCTCGATGTCGGGGTGGACGACCGCCGCCCACAGGTTGTCGGGGGCCGGCAGCTGGGCGACATCGAGTTCCTCATTGCTGCGGATGAAGACGATGCCACCGAGCAGGCAGGGGGCGACGTTGTCGGCGTGCCAGGCACCGTCGGCCGAGGCCTCGCCGGCCATGGCGAAGGGCAGCAGCTGTTGCTTGGTGAGGGGTTCGCCGATGAGCTTGTTGACCGCGTAGGCACCGGCCACGGCCGAGGCGGCGGAGGAGCCGAGTCCGGAACCGAAGGGCATCTTCTTGTGAATCTCCATCTCCACACCGCGGTCGGTCATGCCGAGGTGGCGCAGCAGGTCGAGGGCGGCGACGCCGGCGGTGTTCTGGTCGGCGGCCTTGGGCAGCTTGCCGTCGTCGCCGGTGATCGAGGTGATGTGCAGGCCGGGCTTGTCGTGGTGGCGGACGACGATCTCGTCGCCGGGCGAATCGATGGCGAACCCGAGCACATCGTAGCCGCAGGCCACGTTGGCGACGGTGGCGGGGGCGAAGACACGGACTTCCTGGACGGCTTCCTTGAGCATGGGGCGGGGGGCGTAGCAGCCCCGGCAGCGAATGTCGATGCCGGGATGGGAGTTGAACGGGCCCGCGTCCGGCCTGTGGACTGGTCGGCAGGCATGGTTCGATTTTGATCGAATCTCGGGCGGAGCGGGCTTTGTTGGAGGGCATGAGTGAAACGACCCCTCAAAGCATCGGCATTCTTGGACTTGGCATCATCGGTGAAATCTGGGCGGGGCACCATCATGCGGCGGGCAAGCTGGCCGGTGCCTGGAACCGGACCGCCAAGCCCGATTTTCCGATGTGGAAAGACACGGCGGCCGAAGTGGCGCGCGGCGCGGAGGCGATCCAGATCGTCGTCGCCGATCCGCCGGCGGTGCAGGGCGTCGTCGAGGCGATCCTGCCGGAGCTGGACGCGTCGAAGGCGGTCATCCAGTCGAGCACCATCGATCCGGACAGCAGCGGACGCTTCCGCGAGCAGGTGCTGGCGACCGGAGCGCGCTACCTTGAGGCGCCCTTCACCGGCAGCAAGCCGGCGGCCGAGCAGAAACAGACGGTGTTCTATCTCGGCGGCGACCGGGGACTGTGCGAGGCGGTCGACCCGCTGCTGGCGCTCGTTTCCGCGCACCGGCTCCACATCGGCGATCATCGCCAGGCCTGCGCGCTGAAGCTGGCGATGAACCTGAACATCTCCGCCCAGATGCAGGCGCTGGCCGAGGCGCGAGCGATTTGCTCGCGGTCGGGTATCGACGACGACACCTTCTTTGATGCGCTGTCGCGCAATGTGAGCTGCTCGGGCCTCACCCAGCTCAAGGAACCGGTGCTGCGCCAGAGCGATTTCCGCCCGATGTTCTCGGTGAAGCACATGCACAAGGACATGCGTCTCGCCAGCGGGATGTCGGAAAGCGGCGACTGCGAGCTGCTGAAGACCGTGACCGCCCGCCTCGCGGCGGCCGAGCAGGCCGGCTGGGGCGACGAGGACTTCGCGGCGCTGGCGAAGCTGCTCGGGGGATGATCAGAAAATTCCGAGGAACTTCCGCCGGCGTGGCTTGCGCTTGTACTTGCCGTCGCCGACCGAAAGCACCTCGACCTCGACGGTGGTCAGCCCCTGGTCGTAGAAGCCGATCTTCTTCGCGGCGCGGGGGGAGAGGTCGATGATGCGGCCGGCGATGAAGGGGCCGCGGTCGTTGACCCGGCACTTCACCGACTTGCCGTTCTCGAGATTGGTGACCTTGACCACCGAGGGCAGCGGCAGGGTTTTGTGGGCGGCGATCTTGTGCCACGGCATCACCTTCTCGCCGATCGCGGTGTTGCCGCGCTTGAGGCCGAAGAACCGCGACTCGTTGAACCACGAGGCGGTGCCCACTTCCTCGTAGTGGAGCGCCTGGTCGACGCTCATCGGGTAATAGGTCTGGCCGCGGACCGTGTAGCTGCCGTTCTTGTAGCCCTTGTAGTTTCCGCGCGGGTGGGCGCAGGAGGAAAAGAGGAGGGCAGTGAGGCCGAGCAGCAGGATGACAAGGAGGCGCACGGTCCGGATGATACTTAAGGAGCCTTAAGGATCAAGATTGGAGGCGGGATGGCGGGTCCGGACCCAGCGGGTCTTCGGCAGGATGCCAAAGACAGCCGGCGGAACGCCGGCGCTCTCCTACTCGCCCTCGCGCTCGCGGATCAGGGGGAGGGTCCGGGCGACCTGCTCCTTCATCTCCTTGCCGGGCTTGAACTTGACCACCGCCCGCGCCGGGATCGGCACGTCCTTGCCGGGGTTCTTCGGGTTGCGGCCGATCTTGGCCTTGGTCTCCTTCACCTGGAAAGCGCCGAAGTTCCGCATCACGACCGAGTCGCCGTTGGCGAGGGCGTCGGTGATCGAATCAAGCGTCTTCTGGATCACGTCGAAGACCTCCTGCTGGGTGAGACCCGTTTCGTTGCTGATTTTGACGACGAGTTCGCGCTTGGTGACGGTGGCCATGGGTCGAGGTCTTGGGAGACAATGAAGCGGGAGGATGGACACCACAGGATGCCGGATTTGTCCCGTTCAAAATTTCGAAAATCATGCGGATTCCGTGCCATCCGCGGCGGAATCTCCGAGGACCCGCCCGGTGGTGCGGAAATGCACCTTGGCGACCCGGTTCAGGGCGTCCTTCCCGTGACGGTCCACCAGTTCCCTGGCGGCGTCGATCACGGCGTCGGACGCGCCCAGGGGGAGGTGGATCCCGCCGGCGGCGGAGGTCTTTTCCATCCAGTCGACAAAGCGTTCGCGGGCGAGGATGGAGGCCGCGGCCACGGCGAGATCGGACTCCGCCTTGGTGCGCTGCTGGAGTTCGATGGAAACGCCGAGCTTGGCGAGGGCGCGCTTGAGCACATCGGGTCGGGCGAACTGGTCGGAGAGCGCGCGGGGGCAGTCGGGCTGCAGTTCGTGGAGCCGCTTGATCGCCCGGGCGTGGCCCCAGGCGAGCAGGCGGTTGACGTTGCCGAACGAGCGGTGGAGTTCGTTGTAGCGCTCCGGGCCGATGGCGACCACGACGTGGCGCAGGCCGGGTGTCTTGCGGATGATCCCGGCCAGCTTGCGGATCCGGGCGGCGCTGGTGATGCGTTTCGAGTCCATGATGCCGGCGTCGAGCAGGGCCCGGGCGCTGGACGCATCGGTGTAGGCGCCGGCGATGACCAGCGGGCCGAAGTAGTCGCCCTTGCCGCTCTCATCGATGCCGAAATGCGGCTCGAACATGTCCGGCTGGTTCACTTCCTCGTAGCCGAGCCGGGCTTCGCCGGTGATCTCGGGCTCGAGGGTGAAGCGCACGAAGTCGTCCGCCTCCTTGCCCTGGATCAGCACCTTGGGACCCTTCTGGTAGACGCTGACGTTCAGCTTGCCCTTCTTCGCGGAGAAAAGGGTATGGGGCCGGTCGCCGAACTCGAAGCCGTCCCGCTCCAGCACCCCGCGCAGTTTGTCGGCCTGATCCGGGGAAAGCATGACGGTGTGGGAGTTGGCAGGCACGGCGGGAGTCTTGAGTTCTGGGAACCAACATTCAAGGCGGTTGCGAAACAGGAGACCCGACACGGAACACCCAGTGTCCAACAAGGAATGTCCAATTTCCACCGACCGGCCGTGTGGTTTCCTTGGGAGTTGGACATCCCTTGTTGGACATTGGACATTCCATCTTCCTCCGGGTCATGGTGGCCGTGTGCTGAAGCCGCGTTTCGAGACCGATCCGCTGGAGGACCCCGGGTCCTTCCGTCGCGCGCTGGCGGCTTGGTTCCGGAACCACGGCAGGGACTACCCGTGGCGGCGGACCCGCGATCCCTACGCGATCCTGGTTTCGGAGGTGATGCTGCAGCAGACGCAGATCGCCACCGTGCTCGGCCGGGGATTCTACACGCGGTTTCTCGAGCGCTTCCCCGACACGGCGACCCTGGCGGCGGCCGAGGACGACGCTTTGCTCAAGGCCTGGGAGGGCCTCGGCTACTACCGGCGGGCGCGGATGCTGCGGGAGGCGGCGCGCACTGTGGAAGACGAGCACGGCGGACGCTTCCCCGATGACTTCGAGGCGATCCTGGCGCTGCCCGGGGTGGGCCGCTACACGGCGGGGGCGGTGTGGTCCTTTGCCTTCGGCAAGCCGGCGCCGATCGTCGATGGCAACGTCGCGCGGGTGCTCTCGCGCCTCCTCGACTCGGCCGATCCGATCGATGCGGGGCCCACGATGAAGCGCTTGTGGGAGGTGGCCGGCGAGTTGCTCGATGCCGCCGATCCGCGCACCCACAACTCGGCGCTGATGGAGCTGGGGCAGAGCCACTGCCGACCGGGCGTGCCGGACTGCCTCGGGTGTCCGGCCGGGAAATTCTGCCGCTGTCCGGAGCCCGCGGCCCTGCCGGTGAAGGCGAAGCGGGTCAAGGCGACCGCGGTCGACGAGGACCTCGTGTTTCTGCGCCGGGGCGACCGGGTGCTGATGCGCAAGCTCGAGGAGGGTCGTCGCGAGGGCATGTGGCGCCTGCCGGAGGGCGGGGGGGTCGGCGAGCCGGTCTATCAGGGGAAGTACGGCATCACCCGCTACCGGGTGACGATGCGCGTGCGGCCGGCGGAGAAGGGGCGGCGGGCGAAGTCAGGCGAGGCGTGGTGCGAGCTCGACGAGTTGGGGAAGCTGGTGATTCCTCCGGCGGATCGGAAGGCGCTCCGGGCATTGTTGCAGGATTCCGAAGAAATCGCGTGAGGCCGGGCGTTCCGCTGCCGTAGTCTTCGCCCGGATGTCATGGACCTTTCCACTCTCGATCGCGTGCGCGCTGGCGCTGATCGGCTGCACGCCGCCGCCGCCGCCGCCGGTGGTGACGGGTGGTTCGATCCCGGGTCGGGAGGTCTATCGGGACGCCGCGCGGCGTTTCGCCGCCGTGGTGGTTTCGGATCGTGACGACATCAACGACTGGATCAACGAGCGCTTCGCCCGGAAAAAGGCGCCGAAGGATGCCGACGGCGGTTCGGCGATCCCGATCACGGCCGACGGCTACTTTCTCACCGCGGATCATGTGATCGCTTCGGCAAAAGGCCGGCGCGTGGCTCTCCTCCTGCGGCGGGACGGCCGTCTCCGGGCGTTTCCGGCACGGGTCGTCTGGCGTGGCTCGGGCGGGGACGTCGCCCTGCTGCACGCCGAGGTGGCGACGCCCGACCACTACCGCTGGACCCCCGGCAACCGCTGGCTGCCCCAGGGAACCCCGGTCATGCATGCGGGCATCGCCACGGGATTCAGCAGTTCTCCGGGCCGACTGCTCACGCCGATCGAGCCCGATACGCCGTTTTCCGGTGGCCGTCGCTTCAAGCACGACATCCCACTCGAGCCGGGCGACAGCGGCGGGCCGGTGGTCGATGCCCGCGGGCTTCTGGTCGGCGTCAACTCGGCGGTTGAATACCTCGTGCCGCTCGAAACCGCCTTTTTCATCGAATCCGAAGCCAACCGCCCCAACGTTCCCCGGCTGATGGCCCGCATCGCGCGGGACCGTGCCTCCCGCTCCCGATGAAGTCCCTTGTCACAAGCCTCCTGCTGGCACTCTTCCTCACCTCGTGCGGCGGCGGCATGCACTGGACCGAGCGCGCCGCGCAGGACCGCATCATGCTGGTGCGCAGCGAGCCGCCGACCCTCGGCTACCGGCGCATCGTCTATCAATCCGCCGCCCATCCCGATCTCGGGCGCTTCATCGAGCGCAAGGGTCGGCCGGATTTCATCGCCGAGACTTCCGCCGACAACCGCCAGTACCTCGTGCTCTACTATCTCGACAGGAAGCACGCCTTCATCTGCCGGTCGTGGCGCGACCAGCCGAACATGATCATGTTCTCCGGCCCCCAGGACATCACCGACAAGGAGGTGAAGCTGCTCGGTGAGCTGAAGAAGAACGCCTCCGAGATCCCGGACTCGGGAATCGCGGCGGGGCGCATTTTGGTGCCCTGAAGCGGCGATCGTCGGGGCGGGTCAACGGTCGATCCGCCGGAGCTTGTTGCGCAGGGTGGTGCGGTTGATCGCGAGGGCCGAGGCGAGGTGGGACGGCTTGCCGTCGAAGCGGCGGAGCAGATCCTCGAGCAGCAGGTTCTCCAGGCTCGTGCTGAGTTCCTTGTAGTCGGGTTCCGCCTCCATCCGCCGCTCCACCCAGGCTTCGAGGGCCAGCGCCAGGGCGTCGTCCTCGCCGTGCCGGGCGGGAATGCCGGCGAGGTGCCCCGGGATATGATCCGGGGTGATGAGCCTCGCACCGGCGCTGGTGACGAGGGCGTAGTTGATCGCGTTCCGCAGTTCGCGAAGGTTGCCGGGCCAGTCGTAGTTGGCGAACACCCCGAGAACTTCCGGGGCGATCTGGGTGTTGGCCGCGGCGTTCAATTCGCCGAGAAAGCAGTCGCTGATCGCGGCGATGTCGTCGCGGCGTTCCCGGAGGAGGGGGAGGTCGATTTCGAGCACCTGCAGCCGGTAGTAGAGTTCCTGCTGGAGGGTCCCCTCGTTGACTCTCGGAAGCAGGCCCGCCTCGTCGGTCGTGACGATGAGGCGTGGCGCATGCTCCTTCGCCTGGTCAAGCACCCGCACCAGCAGGGTTTGCAAGCCGGCGGTGAGGGAATCGATTGCCTCGATGACCAGCTGGCCACCCCGGGTCGACTGGACGGCTCCGGCGAGGGTGTCCTCGTCCAACAGTGGGGAGGCATGAAGAATGTGGAACGGCCGGCCCGGCTCGGAGGCGTGCTGGATCAGCCGGGCGACCTGGCTCTTGCCCGTGCCGGTCGCCCCCCGGATCACCACCGGTTGGTCCGACGCGCAGGCGTGCGAGATCTGTCGGAAGACCGGACGCATGATGGGGGAGGCACCGACGAAGGGCGAGAACCGTCCTGCCGGCTGCTCCGGGGTTTCGGGTGAGGGGGACGCCGCGGCCACGAGCTCGAAGAAGGCCCCCAGTTCCTGAAAATCGACCGGCTTGTCGAGGAAGCGGGCGATGCCCAGCTTGCGCGCATCGATCGCGTTCCCGATCTCCCCGTGGGCCGTGATGACGGCGGTCTCGGGCTTGTGATCCCACCGCCACTCCCGCATCAGATCAAGTCCATGGCCGTCGGGCAGACCGATGTCCAGGAGGATGCCGTCCACGGGGCCGCGATCGAGGCGGTCGCGGGCCTTCGCCAGCGTGGGGGCGAGCAGGGTCTCCAGGCCGCTGCGTTCCGCCGCCGCGGCGATGGCGTTGGCGAGGGCATGGTGGTCTTCGACAATCAGCAGGGTCTTCATGTCAGCGGGAGAGCTTCTTCGGCGGGGCCTTCAAGGTGCCCGAGATCAGGGCACCGCCTGCGGCGTGGTTGCGGGCGGACAGGCTGCCTCCGTGGGCCTCGATCACGCCCTTGGCCAGAGCCAGACCGAGTCCCATGCCTCCCTCCCTCTCGGAGTAAAAGGTTTCCCCGAAGTGGGCGAGGGCATCCTCGGAAAAGCCGGACCCCTCGTCGGAGACGGTGAAGGCGATGTTGCCCGTTTCCTTTTTCGTCAGCTCGATGATGACGGTGCCCCCCTTCGGCATCGCCTTGATGGCGTTGTCGATGAGGTTCCGGAAAGCCTGCTCGATGCGCTGCGAGTCGCAGGCGATGGGAAGGCCCGGCGGGGCGACGATGTCGAGCCGGCAGTCGTGGAATTCCAGCAGGCCGCGCAGCTTGTTCTTCAGCGAATGGATGAGGGTGACCAGGTCCGTCGTGCTGCTCCGTGGGGGCTCGGGCCTGGCGACGAACAGCCATTGGTTGACGAGCGAAGTGATGTGCTCGCCGTCCTCGCGGATGAGCCTTCCCTCCGGTTCGGCACCCCGGTCCTCGAGCGCCTTGGCGTGCATGATGATCGCGGCGGCCGGGTTCTTGATCTCGTGCGCAAGGGAGGTCGCAAGTTGCCCGAGCAGCGCCATCTTTTCGGCATCGCGCCGGAGCTTCTGCTCTTCGAGGAGGGCGTCGCGCTCCTCGACCAGCGTGTGGGCGAGGATGCCGATCTCGTCCTTGCGACGGGTGAGTGGCGCCGGGAGCTGCATCTTCGTTTCGGCGGATGCGGAGGCGATGGCTGCGGCCAGTTTCTGGAGCGGCCCCACGACCGATCTCGCGATCAGGAAGGCCGCGGCAATGGCGACGAGGGTGATGCCCAGAAGCGGGATGACCGAGAGGCTTCTGGAGGATGCGAAGAGGGGCCGTGCGGGTTCGATCACCACGATGGAGCCGCGCCCGTCGGCAATCGGCCGGCACAGCGCCCGCAGCTTCGATTGGCTCACCATCCGTGGCTCCTGCTGCCGGGCGAGCTCGGCGATGGCCCTTTCCCCGGCCGACCAGTTCCAGCCCTCGACCAGTCCCTGCTCCGGCAGAAAGAACCCGACCCGGGAGCCGGTGATCACCGAGAGGTTCTCCGCCATGTGCCTCGAGCGGGGAACCTTGACCTGCTCGAGAAAGGTCGCATTGGCGGTGGCCACCTCGGTCATGCGCTTGCGGTCCAGCTCCCGCTGCTGGGAGGCTTCCCACAGCAGCCCGACCGTGCCCGCCGCCGCGGTGATCAGGATCTGGGGAAGAATGAACCTCCGGAAAAGACCTCCCCTGCTGCGGGGATGGGCGTTCGATTGGGGTGGGTTCATGTTCAACTTCGAGGCCATGGATGGATAAAAATTGTTCATTTGCAAAGTTATTGGTCAAAAGTTGCCAATTCCCTTGTCGTGCCGGGGTGGGTTTTGCGATTTCCGCCTCCATGCCCATCGCACCGTTCCGAAGCTTCGCCTGCCGATCGATCGTCTTCCTTCTTTCGACGCATGCGCTTTCCGCCCAGGATGCCCTCGACCCCCTGGTGGTCGAGGCGCTGCGCACCGATCAGGCGGTCGATCAGGTTCCCTACACCTTCGACCTGATCGATTCCGATTTTCTCAATGACACCAAGCGCCGGAGTCTTCCCGAGGCGCTGCAATTCACGCCCGGGGTGCTGGTGCAGAAGACCGCCCACGGTCACGGTTCGCCCTTCATCCGCGGATTCACCGGGCGGCAGAACCTGCTGCTGGTCGACGGGGTCCGATTCAACAACGCCCTCACCCGGGGCGGCCCGGTCCAGTACTGGAACACGGTCGATCCGTATTCGCTCGACCGCATCGAAGTGATCAAGGGCCAGGGATCGGTGCTCTACGGCAGCGACGCAATCGGAGGCACGGTCAATGCCATCACCCGCTCGACCGGCTTCCGCGACATGCCGGAGGGCGAGTATTTCAACCATGGCTCCGCCTACTACGAATATCGGAGCAACGGCGAGGGCTCGCACATCGGGCGGATCGAGTCGGCCACGGGCGTCGGTGGAAAATACGGCATCCTCCTCGGCGTGACCGGCAAGGACTTCGGCGACATCCAGGACACCGGGGTCGGTCGCATGCGCAACACCGGCTACCCGGAGCAGGACTTCGACCTCAAGTTCGAGCTGGCGCTCACGCCGGAGATCACGATGACGTTCCTCCACCAGTACGTGAACCAGGACGACGTCTGGCGCTGGCACTCGACGATCTACAACCCCGGCTGGCAGCACGACGGCAGCGTGGCCTCCCGCGGCACCTTCAATTCGCGGATCTACGACCAGGAGCGGAGCTTGACCTACCTGCGCTTCGAGGGCGAGCCGTCGGCGGTGGACTGGCTCAACCGTTGGAGCGCGACCTTCTCCTACCAGACCGGGAGCGATTCGGAGCTGC
The DNA here is from genome assembly GCF_044385805.1 of Haloferula sp. A504. Taxonomy (NCBI): domain Bacteria; kingdom Pseudomonadati; phylum Verrucomicrobiota; class Verrucomicrobiia; order Verrucomicrobiales; family Verrucomicrobiaceae; genus Haloferula; species Haloferula sp. A504. The sequence continues at coordinate 6,650 of NZ_JBISBU010000058.1, read as the reverse complement.
AGGATCGCTTCCCCAGCCCGGCCCAGCCGCTCCGCCCCGTGGACCGCCGCTACCAGATCGCCGACATCGACACGCTCGGGTTCGACCTCACCCTCGAGTCTCCCGTCGGCCCGGGGACCCTGATCTACGGCTTCGACTACTACCACGATTCGGTCGAGTCGGCGGGATACCGGGACCGCGGGGCGGGCATGCTCTACGACCCGAGTTTCCGTCCGGTCGCGGACGACTCGAACTACGACCTCTTCGGGGCCTTCGCCCAGTATGTCTGGCGTCCGGTCGACGATCTTGAGGTCACGGTCGGCGGCCGCTACACGCATGCCGAGGCGGAGTTGGGGCGGGCGTGGAATGCGACGCTTGGGCGGGATCTTTTCGGCCAATCCCGGAGCTGGGACAATTTCAGCGGTTCGCTGCGGGCGCTGTGGACGGTCAACGACTGCTGGAGCCTCTACGGCGGTGTTTCGCAGGCCTTCCGGGCGCCGAACCTGAACGACCTCTCCGGAAGCCTGACCACCCTCAGCGGCGTGGCCGCAGCGGGATCGGTCGACGTCGAGCCCGAGGAATTCATCATCTACGAACTCGGCACCCGCTATCGCAGCGGCCCGCTCAGCCTCGGTGCCGCGGCCTTCTACACCGACGGGAGCGACCTGATTGTCAGCGTGCCGGCGACGGCCGGTGGTGGGGGGAACGTGACGACCAATGCTTCCGATGCCTACGTCTATGGCTTTGAAGTCGATGGCGAGTGGCGCTTCGCCGACGACTGGGCGCTGTCGGGGTTCGTGGCGTGGCAGGACGGGCGCACCGACCGCGAGGCCTTCGTCGGCGGCCCGCCGGTTCATGACATTTCCTCGCGGATGGCACCGCTCACCGGTTCGCTGGCGCTGCGCTGGACGCGGCCGGATGGACGGCTGTGGGTCGAGGGCCGGGTGCTGGCGGCGGACAAGCAGGACGACCTCGAGCTGGCGGCTGCGGGAGACACCCAGCGGCGCCCCCCGCAGGGCACCCCCGGATATGTTGTCTGTATGCTTCACGCCGGCTGGCAGGCGACCGACTGGCTCGAACTGACCGGTGGTATCGAGAACATCACTGATGAGGACTACCGCATCCACGGCTCCGGCCAGAACGAGCCGGGCCTCAACGGCATCCTCGCGGCGAGGGTGAGCTGGTAGGGCCGGCCGATCAATGGACCGCGAGCTTCAGCTCGCACCTGCCACGGGATGGGAAAGCGAGCTGAAGCTCGCGGTCCGTCCGTGGCGCTCCTCTTACTGCCCGGCGGCGCGCAGGGATGAGAGGTAATCGATGAGCGAGGTGAACTCATCAATCGTGAGATTCGCCGCGAGTCCCGGCGGCATCATCGACTGCGGCAGTTCCTCCTCCCTGGTGACGTCCTTGCGCGAGACCTTGCTGGCGGCACCGGTGATGTCGCGGATTTCGATCACGCCGTCGGCCTCGCCGGTGACGAAGCCGAGCTTGGCACTGCCGTCCTTCAGCGTCAGCAGCGTGGTGCGGAAACCCTGGGCGACGACCTTGTTGGGATCGATGACCGATTCGATGAGGTAGTCGCGGGTGAACTTCGATCCTGCCGAGCCGAGGTAGGGGCCCTTCTGCTCGGCAGCGGCATCGACCGCGTGGCAGGCGATGCAGCCCTGCGCGGTATAGATGCGTTTCCCTTTTGCGACGTCGCCCTTGGCCTCCATGACCGTGGCGAGCACTTCCGCGGGCGGCAGTTCGACGACTTTCCTTCCGGCTTTCGCCGCTCCCGCGGCGGCGGCTTTCGCCAACTGGGCGGCGTCGATCGTCGCCTGGTTGTCCCAGTTCAGGCCCGCATCGATCTGCTGGTCGAAATCCGGGAGTTTCAGGTCGGCAATGGCCAGGAAGAAGCCGACTTCGAGCGGGTTCTGGTCGACGTGCTTGCGGACCTCGCTCTTCCAGCGGTCCTTGGCGAGCGGGCTGTTCATCACGGTGAGCAGCGCCTTCCACGCGATGCGGCTGGTGGTGTCGTCACCCTTTGCGGCGATCTGACGGAGTGGCTTCACCTCCATGCCGCGCTGGGTCTCGTTGATGAAGTCCTCGGTCAGCTGACCGGCTTCGGCAGGAGCGCTCTCGTCTTCCGACCATCCGGCGAGGACGGCGAGTCGGAGCGGCATCGCCTCCTTTTCGCCGGCCCGGGTCAGGGCCTGATAGCAGAGGACTCGCTGCGAGGCCGTACGCTCCGGGTCCTTGGCGGCCTCGACGAGAATCTTGAGCTGCTGTCCGCCCGGCCTGGTCATGGCCAGGGCCGTGAGCACCGGGTCCATGCCTTCGAACTTGAGTTCCGACACCGGGATGCGGTTGCGGGCGATCGCGTCGAGGTAGGCCGGGTGCTGGTCCTTGGAAAGAAGGCCGAAGCCCCTCTCCAGCGTCGCACGGATGGTGTCGGAGGCTTCCCACGTGACCGGCGCGAAATACGGGCCGCGGTCATCGGGCCGGGTGCCCCACCATGACTTGAGGTCCCAGGGTTGTTCGCGGAAATGCAGGCGTGCCAGGGCGATCAGCGCGTCGAGCCGGAGTTCGTCGTCGCTGGTGGTTTCCACCAGTTGCACGAGGCCTGCGACGGATCTGTCGGAATGGATGCGCTGCAGCGCCCGGAGTGCGAGCCCGCGCTGGTCCGCGATCTCGACCGCCGCGAGCAGGGCGGGGACGTTTCCGAGCGATGAGAGGGTGGCGATGGCGGTGTGGCGGAGACGGGGGGACACCCCCTCGTCCTTCCATCCGGTGGATGCCGAAAGGATGGCCGCGGTCGCGTCCGCGGCGTCAAGTCGCTGCAGGCCGACCAGGCCCTGCAGCACGACCCGGGCGTCCTTGTCGGTCAGTGCGTCGAGGTAGGGTTTCACCGGCACGCCTTCAAGCTGGGTCAGACGGTCGGTCATGGCGCGAAGGGCGAACTCGCGGACCGCGGCGTCGCCGACCAGCTCGGCGAGGTGGCGGGTACTATCTTTGCCGTAGAGTTGCTTGAACGTGAAGATGGAGCAGGCCCGGACGTGGCGGGACTGGCCGGCGTCCTTGGCGAGCGCGAAGATTTTCTCGGCGAAGAGCGGCTTCGCGCCGCGCCTGAGGATTTCCTGCTGCGTTTCGAGCCGCTGCACGGCGCTCGCCGAGGCCAGCAGGGCGGGCAGTTCCTCGTCGCTGGCCCGGGTGACGTCCTGATAGCGGGCCGGGGTGCCGCCGGTCGGTTTGACGAGGTGGATCATGCCGACGGGTTTTCCCTTGCCTGCAAACTTGTATTGCCCGCCGCGCCAGTCGGCGAGGTAGAGGCGCGAGAAGCCATCGACGTCGATGTCGGTGGCTCGCGGCAGTTTCTCGAAGACCTCCTGCCCGATCTTGAACGAGGCACCCACCTTCTCGTGCGGGTGGTAGTAGATGTTTCCGGTGGTCCAGTCGCAGGAGAAGAGCATGTCGCCGAACCCTCCGGGGAAACCGGGTTCGGAAACCCAAAGGCCGCCGGTGCCGGAACCCCCGCCGTAGTCGGCGAGCGGTGCGATGGCCTCGTCGGCGAAGTTCTGGTAGAGGCGCGGGTAGCCGTGGTCGCCGAGGGCGGTGTAGTGGTGGAAGCGGGTGTTCCAGCCCTTGCCGTCGTTGGTGTTGTCGCGGCTGAACATGTCGAGCTCGGGCGAGATCGCGACGTCGCAGGTGTTGCGGGTCATCAGCGCGTAGGGCTCCATTTCCGAACCATCCGGACGCACCCGGACGATGCCCCCGCCGTGCAGGGTGTAGCGGGTGCCATCGGTGCCGACGGCATCGGCCATGCCGAAGTCGCCGACTGAAACATAGAGCCACCCGTCGATGCCCATGCGCACGCCATTGGTCGTGTGGTCGGCACCGCGCGGGTGTTCGATCCCACCGCCAAAACCCTTGACCAGCTGCTTCTTCTCATCGGCCACTCCGTCGCCGTCGGTGTCGCGGAACGTGCTGAGAAAGGGTGGGTGAATCAGGTAGAGCGTGTCGCCGACGATGTGGCCGCCGCGCGGGCTGTCGACATCGGGGACGAAATGCACGAAGTCGTCGGCCTTGCCGTCGCCGTCGGTGTCTCGGCAGCGGATGATGCGCCCCATGCCCTCGTCCTTTCCGAGCGAGCCGTTCTGGTCGGAGGAGACATACACATCCCCGTTGGGCGCCACAGTGATCGCGGCCGGGTAGTCGGCATTCGGCGGGCCGGCGAACTCCTGAATGACGAAGCCATCCGGCACGGCCGGAGCGGGGATGGCGAGGGCGGCGAGGGTGAGGGCGAGGCGGGTCATCATGCTTGTGAGCGGCTCAATACGTGGAAAATCCGTCGATTTCTCGTGGATTTTCACGGTGCCCGCAGCTTGCGGACGGGTCTCGAATCGATTACATCCTCGTCCATGGAGAAATCGGAGTGGATCACCGCCGACCCTCAGGTGATGACCGGGATGCCCTGCATCCGGGGCACCCGAATCACGGCTGCAAACATCGTGAGACAGATTGCGGCCGGGCGGAGCGTCGAGGCCTTGTGTCAGGATTATCCAGCCCTGACGCCTGAAGCCATCCGGGCGGCGCTTGAGTTTGCAGCGGAGCTTTCTTCGCAGGAGACCTACGAGATCGCCTCGTGACCATCATTCTCGATGAGAATCTTCCGCTGAGGTGGAGGGAGTATCTTCAGGTCCAATCGCACGAGGTGCTCCACTGGACGGAAATCGGTTCGCCGGGCGACTCGGACGAAGTCATTCTCGAAGAAGCTCTTCAACGAGATGCCCTGATCCTCACGCAGGATCTTGACTTCACGAGGCTTCTCGCTCTCCGGGGGACGCGGTTGCCCAGTGTGGTCCAACTGAGGGTTGCATGCCCGATACCCGAAGAGGTCGGGGCCCAGGTTCTTGAGGTTTTGGAGTCCCATGCAAACCAGTTGGCCACAGGATGCCTCGTGAGTCTGAATGCGGCGGCGCATCGCATCCGCTTGCTGCCTCTCAAGCGAAAGGGTGACTTCGGTGATTAATCCCTTGCCGCCCCCGGGGATTCCCCGGAAACCCAAGGCCGTGATCCAAAAGGCCTTCCTTCTCGGTGCCGGACTCGGAACCCGGCTGCGGCCGCTCACCGACCTGCTGCCGAAGCCGCTGGTGCCTCTCTTTCACCGGCCTCTCGTTGAATGGGCGATGGAGGCCTGCGCCGCCGCCGGCGTCCGGGAGTTTGCGATCAACACCCACCACCTGCCGGAGCGATGGAGAATTGCGGATTGCGGATTGCGGATTGCGGATTGGAAAGAGGGCGAGGTGAAAGGGCTGAACGGCGCCGAAGCTCTTTGCGGGCGCTGGCAGGGGATGCCGGTGCACTTGTTCCACGAACCCGACCTGTTCGAGACGGGAGGGGGTATCTGGAACATCAGCCCCTGGATCGGGGATGAACCGGTCCTCGTTCACAATGGCGACGTCTTTTCCTCGATGGACTTGTCGAAAGTGATCGCTGCCCACGAGGCCTCCGGCGATGTCGTCACCCTGGCGCTGCGCTCCGAGGGCCCAGCGCGGTTCATCGCGATCGAAGGTGATCGGGTGATCGACATCCGCAACCTGCTGGACCGGGCCCCGGGCACCCACCTTTTCACGGGGATCTACGTGTTTTCGCCCGAGCTGCTGAAGTGGATCCCGCCCGCCGAGAAGATCACGGTGCGGGACACGTTTGTGGAGCTGGCGAGAGCAGGGCGGCTGGGTTCGGTGGTCCTCGACGAGGGCGATTGGTTGGATCTCGGTGATCTTGCGAGCTACCTCAAAGCCCATCGGGAGCTGGGACTTGCCGATCCGGTCCATGCGGACGCGCGGATCTCCCCGGGGGCGACCCTGATCGACTCGGTGGTGGGTCCCGGAGCGGAAATCGGCGACGGAGCCAAGGTGGAGCGGTCCGTGGTCTGGCCCGGCGCGAGCGTGGGTGCCGGAGAGGTGATCGCCGATGCGGTGGTCACGACCGATGGCGTGGTTCGTTGAGCCTCTTGCCGGTTTGGTCGCTACGGCTTTCTTGAACCGCTGAGGCACAGAGATCGCAGAGGCAGCGCAGAGTATTGAGAGCGGAAATCAAGGGGTTTTTAAGATTCTCGATCCAGTCTGGCTCTGTGAACCTCTGCGTGCTCCGCGTCTCAGTGGAGAGCCAAGTGCTGAGTTGATTCAGGGGATGTTTCCATGGGGTGGAGCGAGGAAAGGAAATTTTCCGAGGGGTCGGGCGGGTGACGGTCGTTACAGGGGTGAAATGAAGCTGATTCCCATCCTATTCCTCGCCCTTGGCGGACTCGTGGCCGCTCAGGATGCAACCCTCGACATCGCGACCGTGGACATGCAGTCGCTGTTCAAGGAGTACCACCGCACCAACGAAGCCCAGAAGCAGATCAACATCGAGCGCGCCCGCATCCAGAAGGAGAACAACGAGCGCCTGGCGCGCATCCGCGAGCTGGACACCGAGCTGCAGAACATGCGCAAGCAGCTCGACGATCCGTCGATTTCCGACTCGAAGAAGCAGAGCGTCTACCAGGAATGGCAGATGAAGCAGAACGAGGGCATCGCGCTGGACCGCGAGCGTCGCGAGTTCCTGCAGCGCCGCAACCAGGCGCTCAACGAGAAGATGGTGCAGCGGATGAAGGGGATCCTCGAGGAGATCCGCAAGCTGGTGGAGGA
>NZ_JBISBU010000057.1:0-34472 GCF_044385805.1 Haloferula sp. A504 | reverse complement strand
AATCGCCGAGGGTGCTCAAAAGCCGCTGATCTCATCTCTCACCGAGATCGAGCCCCCCATCGGCGAATCGCCGCCGCGAGTATGAGAAATGCGGGTTAACGGTGAAAGCAGCGTAGCCGAGCACCCCAGCCGGGAGCTTGTCGTAGTCCTCAGGGATGCCCCACTTCAGGTCGGAGAACAGTTCGATCTTGATGGGCTCGGGCCGCTCGGGCATCAGCCCAAGCTCCTCGAGTTCGGCCAAGGCACGACGCTCGATGCGCTTGTCGGGAATGAATTCGGTTTTGAGAAAGGGGCCTGGATCTCGATTGGTCCTCATTGTTTCTGATTTCGTTGATGGGCTCTCACGGCCTCGACGATCTGTTCCGGGCTCATGCCCTTCTCCTTCACCTCGTCGAGCACCTGCCGGAAGGCGAAGGCGTACTGGACGTTCATTTCGACCAATTCGCCGAGCTCGCGCGCAGCCGCGCGCTGGTCGTGGCTGTTGAGGTCCGCGACGTCGGTGCCGAGGGCCTTGGCGATTTTCTCGAGCATCTCGTCGGACGGGAACCGACGGCTATTCTCGATGTCGGACAGGAAGGCTGCGGAAACCGGGGTATTGGTTTCCGGATCCTTGAGGACCTCACCGAGGTCCCGAAGGGACATTCTTTTCTGCTGGCGCAGCTCGCGGATGCGCTGCCCGAGGGTCCGTTTCATTGTGCGTGTGTCTGTTGTGGACCGGAACGCGAGAAGGCAATACATGGTAGGTTAACTGTTGATGCTGAGGGGTTTCTGGCTCGCGTGCCGGCGGGGTGGTGTGTGTCTTGGTTGTGGCTTGAGGCCGGGCCTCAGGGGGAAAATAAAGGGTTCTTAACCGTTGTCAAGCTCTGGGAACGTCGGCTGATGCCTGCCTGTTCCTAGGAGCGCCTGGGCCAGTTTCTGCAGCCTCGCCGCATGGGATCACGCCTCGGCTAGCCAGCGGTCATAAGCCTCCACCGAGCCATAGCCAATCACTCCGCCAGTTCGGCCCGAACACGCATCATCCCCGACTCATTCGCCACCGGGTCGACCGCCCGCAGAATCAACGTTCCGTCACCCTCTGTCCTCGAAATACGCTCCTCCGGCACAGTCGACCAAATGCTTCCGTCGCGTGACTCCTCTACCCAGTAGTCGACCCCAACGAGATCGGCTCGGAGCGCGTGCTTATACTCGAAAAACCTGTCCTCCGGCGTCTGGCCGCTAATCGCCAGGCTAGCACCGCCACTAACATCGGCCACGCCGGGATCAGTTCCTTCGAGAAACTCTAAAAGGTTCACGCGGCCGTCCATGTCAGGATCCTCCTCTGGTCCCCGCAAACTCAACGGGATGGATCCAAATGCGTCGCCCTGCCAAGCTGCATACGAGCCCTCCGGGTTAACCTTCGCCACACTGAGCCCTTGCGAGCCTCCCTCAGTGTCCAGAATCGAAATGGAATACGAGCCATCAACCACTGCTCCGAGGACCGTCTCTCCTTGCTCCGTCACGAAACTAAAGGAGCCATCCGCCGCAACCGCAACCACCTCGCTGATGGTTCCCTCATTCGTCGTGATGACAACGTGCGCAAATCCATCTGACCCGCCGGCAACCCATGCATCCTGCATCTGACGAAGTGCCAGAAGATTCACCTCACGCTGGAACAGCCCTGCCGAACTGTCATGTGACCCACTAGGGGACGCTGCTAATGCCTGTCCCGAGATCGGCAGGTCATACGCCGACTCATAGAGCAAATCCACCTGAATGTTGTCCCCCGTCGACGAAAATGCTCCCGAAAGAACATACTCGGGAAGACCAAGGACTATCCATGGACCTTCGACCACAAAAGTGCCGTCCTCACTCACGGCCACGTCCCTCCAAGTCTTGATTCCTCCTCCAAAAGGCTCGAGCATGATAAATGCTTTGCCATTATCCATGCCGAGTACACTAAATCGCCCACCATCCGACAAATCGCCGCGATAGTTTCCTATGATCGTACCTCTCGGGCTCCGGATAATATCGAATACGAGTTCAGCATCGACCTCCAACGCAGCATCACTGAATATATATACTGAATTAATATTCGACCAGAAATCCACCGGCTGAAGGCCAACTTGCTGCTTTATTAGCAAGATATAGTTATTCCCGGGAGCAAGCCTATGCACCTCCCCCTGCGGGACAAGAATCCGGTGCTCGATTGGCCAAAAAAAGTTGTAGTGAACAAATTCAATATCCGAGATCAAGCTATTTCCTTGGTCACGCATTTCGATAAGCATTCCAAGCTGCAGGGGCTCCCATTCAGGCGCAAACATCGTTCCTTCAATGGTGCCTAAGAGGGGAATATCCAAGCCACGAAGTTGGATATCTGGGTGCATTATGAAGGGATAAAACTTAGGGTCACCCGCCGAAAGTGCGGCATTCACAAATTTGACGGCTGCCGTGATGAATAGGTCGTAGAAAAGCGGAATGCCATTGATATCGATCAAATCGCTAACCAGATCCGATACCATCTCTTCAGTCGCGAAACCGAGCGCCTCCTCCAACAATTGATCTGGATAATCAAATCCTCCCCGCGGACCCTGATAAACAATACACTCCTCATTCTCGTAAACGACTTCCGTTCCCGTGACATGAGGGCTGCTGAGAGACCATCCGCCAGTTTGCCCGCCGTTGATCGCCCGAATTCGCACTTCATAGGGGGTAAAGGATGCCAGCCCCGAAAGCTGTATGCTTGTCGTAGCAGGACTCGCTCCTATCCATGCTTCGTCGCCGAGGGCCCGATACTCCAGTTCGTAGGCTAGACCTGCGGTCGACCTACCGGGGTCATCAGGAAATGTCGCCCCCCACGTGAAACTGAGCGAATTAGAGGTGAGCTGTGTCAGAAGAATGTTGGTAATGTTTGGCGGAGATGGAGCGCCAATGCCAGTTGCAACCATCGAGTCGATTTCCGAACTGCTAAGCGCCCTCTTGAAGACGATAAGATCATCCATGGATCCGACGAACTCCGTGCCAGTATACGATGGCTGGTAACCGATGTAGATCGGGACGGTCGGATCTTGCTGGCCATAGGAGTCAACATCTTCGAGGTTGACCGATCCCAAATTCGCGTTTGTGACACTGCCGTCGAGCACGCCGTCTACCCATATTTCAACGGTGTTCCCTCTTCGCACGCCAGCCACATGGTGCCACCTCCCATCCCGAATGTTGGTTGCGCCGTGCGTAATTGTGAGCGTTTCGTTGCCGCCTCCTGGTCTCATTCCAAAAAAGGGCGTGCCTTCCTGGCTCCTTCCTCCGAACTGGATCCAAGTGGCCCCCCCAACTCCTGGTGCAAGAAGGTTGCTGGCCATGAAGAGGTGGGCGGACGTTGTCTCAACATGGCGATTGTCGATCGAAACCGCTCTTCCAGCTGAAGCCTTCCAAGACTGGTCAAATGGGAGTCCGAGCGCTGGATCCTGACGCGCCTCCACATAAAGCTGCTTGGTAACTACGGATTGCAAACTGGAGGACCAGCGCGCGATAGTATCGACCGCGAAGGTGAACCGCCTCCGGCCATTTGGTAGTTCAGTGTAATCGGAAGAAAATCCCGAGAACCCTCCTTCGTCGTCCATAAGGCGGACACGAATCGCGTTGTCGTCCGTTTCTACGATGAAATCGAAAGTGCCTGTGATTGTGGATCCTGCGGGGGGATTGAGCATCTCGACGGCGCTCCCGGAAGACGCCTCAACCTCGGTTGGATTCACAGGATCTGATGATGTGTCGCGTAACGGCCACTTTACCCAGCACGCCACGGTGTAGTCACTCGATTGAGGAGAGAAATACGAACGCGGGGTCATCGTGAGGTAGCCCTGTTGCCCATCGAGGTCGATGAAGCCGTTTCCAGCCTCGGATCGAAGAGTAGGGCTTCCGTGACTCGTGACTGCCAAGAGCTCAGACCCTGTTGCATTGAGATTCCCTTCAAACGCGAGGTGCGCGATAGGTCCGCTCTGCGAGAATGCGGAGAAGGTCGTCCAGCCTAGCGCTGTCATGCAGCAGAGCAGCTTTGCGACCCCTCGTTGGATCCCGAGTTGAGGTGCGGTAGATATAAAACAACGCCCTTTTTCCATGGGAGTTTAATGGCACAGAGCTTCGACCCACGTGTCAAGCGCGCGGGAGTGTCGTTTTTTGACGGACGTTGCGCAGCGTCTCTTGTTCCTCCCGGCTGGTTCGGAGCAATTGGGTTCCGGGGGTATTCCGTTGGTGCGGCCGTAGGAATGACGAATTGCATCGGGTAGGGCCAGACCATGGATCGCCTTCGCATGGGAAGGGCATGACCCGAGCCCTCGATCCCGCCGAACTCACCCCCGACCAGCGCCGCGCCGAGATCGCCGAAATTCTCGCCCGGGGCGTGCTTCGCGCCCTCAAAGATCCCCCGGAGAAAGACCTTGAGGTGCTCCCGGAGTCGAGCGCTCATGCGGACCAGAGAGCAGAGAGTTCATGAGTGCGAAGAAGGATGCCGAAGTCGCCCGCCAGATCGCCGAACTGGCCAAAATGAGCGTGGCGGAAATGCAGGCCCGGTTCCTCGAGGTCTGGGGCGAGCCGACCACCAACCGGAACCGGACGCAGCTCCGTCGCAGGATCGCCTGGAAGATCCAGGAGATTGCTTACGGGGGGCTTTCCCAGGAGGCGCTGAAGCGCGCCGAGGAACTGGCCGATATCCGCTTCCTCCGGATGCGGGTGCCTCGCGGGTTCAAGATGCCGGACGAGGGCGGCGGAACCACGGTGACGAAGCCATTCACCCCGTCCGCCCCGCCCGCGGAACTCCTGCCCGGCACGGTGCTGACCCGCGAATACCAGGGCCGCACCCTGGTCGTGATGGTCCTCGACAAGGGGTTTGAGTTCGAGGGGCAGCGCTACCGCAGCCTCACCGCCATCGCCCAGGCCGTCACCGGTTCCCACTGGAACGGCCGGAAATTCTTTGGGCTCGGACCCGCCAAATCGAGGAAGCCATGACCACCGCATCACCATCACGCCACCGGAAGAAGAAGCTCCCCGCCGGGCTGAAGCCGATCCGCTGTGCGATCTACACCCGGAAATCCACCGAGGAAGGGCTGGAGCAGGAATTCAATTCCCTCGACGCCCAGCGCGAAGCCGCCGAGGCGTTCATCGCGAGTCAAAAGCACGAGGGCTGGGTGGCGCTCAAAGAACGCTACGACGACGGAGGCTTCTCGGGAGCCACGCTCGAACGCCCCGCAGTGCAGCGTCTCATGGCGGACGTAGCAGCGGGTAAGGTCGACTGCATCGTGGTCTACAAGGTGGACCGGCTCTCCCGCAGCCTCCTTGATTTTGCCCGGGCGATGGAAGTCCTCGACCGCCACGGCTGCTCGTTCGTGTCGGTAACGCAGCAGTTCAACACGACCCACTCGATGGGCCGGCTCACGCTCAACATCCTCCTCTCCTTCGCTCAGTTCGAGCGCGAGATCATCTCCGAGCGAACCAGCGACAAGATGAGCGCCGCCCGGCGCAAGGGGAAGTGGGTCGGCGGGCGGGTGATGCTCGGCTACGACCTGGCGCCCGAACGCGGGAAACTCGTCGTCAACGAGGATGAGGCGAAGCAGGTGCGGCGGATCTTCCGGCTGTTCCTGGAACGAGGCTCGCTAATGCCGACCGTGCAAGAACTCAACCGCCGCGGATGGGCTCGCAAGACGTGGGTGAGCAAGCGCGGGAAAGCATGCGGGGGGAAACCGTGGGACAACTCGAACCTTCGCAGGATGCTCACCAACCCGGCCTACATCGGAATGGTCACCTACAAGGGCGAAACCTTTCCAGCCAACCATGAGGCGATCGTCGACCGGGAGACATGGGGTGCCGTGCAGGCGCTGCTCACCCGCAACCGTCGCGACCGCGGAACCTCCATCCGCAACAAGCACGGGGCCCTCCTCCGGGGGCTCCTCTGGTGCGGGTCGTGCGGCGTGGCCATGCACCACACCTACACCAAGAAAGGAGAGGGCAGGCTCTACCGCTACTACGTCTGCCACCACGCCCTGAAACGCGGACGCGGCTGCTGCCCGACGAAGTCCGTGCCGGCCGGGGAGATTGAGCGGTTCGTGGTCGATCAGATCCGGAGTATCGGACGTGACCCCGCCCTGGTTGCCGACGTGGCCGCACGTGCGCGCGAGCAAGCGGAGGCGAACAAACAGGACCTGCTCGAAGAGGAAGCAACCCTGCGCCACACCCTGCGCGACGCGGCGCGGAAGGTGGCCGAGTGCGTTGGTGGGGCCGACGCCCCGCGCCGCCTGGCCGACCTGCAGGACCGAATCCAAGCCGGGGAGAACCGGCTGGCTGAGATTGCCGATGCCCTGGCTGGTGCTGGCCCCGAGGTGACCGCCGAGACCGTCAAGGCCGCGCTCGCAACCTTCGATGGGGCTTGGGACGCCATGCCCGTCACCGACCAATGCCGACTCCTCGCCCTCCTAATAGAGCGGGTCACCTACGACGGCGAGACCATCGCCACCACCTTCCGGGAGAACGGATTCAACGACGACTTCCATGAGCAGCGGGCCGACCATTGAGACGAAGATCCAGTTCAGGCGGGTCCGGGACGGATGCAAGAAGCTGGAGGAAGCGCCGGCCACCCCGCCGCCTGAGCCTCCGAAGCCGGTTCCCCGCGAGGCGCGCCTGATGGCGCTGGCCATCCACTTCGACCGGCTGATTCGGGAGGGGGCAGTGGAGAGCTACTCGGAAATCGCCCGGCTGACGGGGGCCTGTCCAGCGTGGATCACCGAGATCATGAAGCTCGCGGACCTTCCGGTTCCGGAGCAGGAGGCGCTCCTAGTCGAGGGATTGGACCGCGGGTCGAACCCTGGGTCTGCCCCAGTGCACACAGCCCACCATGACCTCGCTGCACCTTCCGATGCTCTGGCGAAGGTTGCCTTTAAACCCCGTTCCGAGGAATAATCTCCTCCCGCCGATCAATTCTCAGCGCCGGACGCACAACTATGAAAAACGCTGCTGACCTCGCTGGGAGTTAACGGACGACCCCAAAGCGCCGCCTGATCAATCCTTCCTCGGAACCAAAGCATGTCATAGCAGTCGTTGAAATCCTTCCAGCCCGCACCGAGGCCGGTGTGGTGTGAGCCGGCCCCGATCCACAGGGCGTCCTTCGTAGTGCCCGAGCCTGCTTCGACCCCATCAAGATACAGTGTCACTGAACCTCCGTCCTTCACGTAGCCAACGTGGTGCCATTCCGAAAGGGAGAGCGCTTGGGTTCCCGTCACGGTCAGCCAGTCGTTTCCGTCGCTCTGCGCCTGCTGGACCTCCAGCACGTTCTCGGCGGTTACATTGAAGGCGAGACCGGACTTCGTAGCACCGGAACCCGAGAACTGCAGACTGAACACACACTGGGCCTGATCGATCCTGTCCAGATTCACCCAAGCGAAGAATGAATGACTGTTCAGTTCGAACGCAGCCTGATCCCCGAAGTCCACATACTCGTCGGCATCAAAATTCGCCGCATTCCCGGCGACCCCCGAGCCGTCGTAGCTTGCGGTTGCAGCAACCGCATCAAATGGCCCGATGCTGTCGTCACCACTGCCGTCGAAATCCCATTTAGCAACCAATCCCTCTACGATCGACAGCCGCGCAAATAGCCTCGTTCCGGAAGCGCTGTCGATCGCTGTCGCTTCGAGGAGCCGAGCCCCGGACCTTTCCCCAATTTGTTGCGTCACAAACGACACAGAACGCCCATCAACCAAGTCGCTCCCGGCGGACCATGTCACCAAGTCCCCGGACCACTGGATCGACTCTTTCACAAGGCCCGCAGAAACACTCTTCCAATAGCGCAGTTTGAGCTGCTGGCCAGGCTCCAATGGAAGAACCGTCACCATAGGCTCAAAATCTTTCTGTAGAGGTGACGAACCACGAAAAAACTCCAGTTCGTTAATGCAGCCATCCCTGTCTGGATCCGCGTACTTCGCACCGTCACCGTATGGATCTAGGCTCTGCCGTCTCGCCCAGTCAAAGTAGGTCTCTAGAATGCCATAACCCGAACAGGCTATCGACTCGTCCCCTGTAGTTGCATCGCTATCGACTACAATCTCTCCTTGAAACGCCACAGCCTCGCCGGGTCGAAACGTAACGTAAAGATCTTTGCTGGCGCCAGGTTGGATAATACCACTCCAATCCTCCCCAACGAAACCAGTAGGATACTGGATCCCCGTAACTGTGAGCACAGCGTCCCCGATGTTGCTTATTCTCAGGGTGCCAGACGACACGCCCCCAGTCAAAACGGGTCCAAAGGCCAAATCTCCCCCAAGCTGAATAGCCGGCGTTGTTCCCTCTACCACAACAGCAACACACCCGATCTCTCCTGATCCGTATGCAGCATCGCTCTGCACAGAAATGGTCTCGCTATAGGGTCCAGCCGCTGTAGCAGTGAATACGACCATGATCTGCTGAGATTCACCTTCGTTAAGAAGCCCGGACCATTGTGGTCCGGTGAGACCCTGAGGGTAAGTAATCCCAGTCACCAGTATCGGTCTACTTCCACTATTCCCAAATGAAAACCAACGCTCAGCAGAAGCCCCAACAAACACATTACCAAAATCAATTGCCGACCCCCCGGTCCATACCCAGATGGCTGACTCACCGGGGGGAGCAGCCCCGTTGCCATAGATCGTACCGGTATTATTGCCCCAATTATAGTCGCATATTACTGTGATCTCGGCTGTATGCCACCCAATGTCGCTAGGAGTAAAAGTGACATCAGCGAACGCGCTCTCCCCTATCGGAATAACCCCGCTCCAATCGCCGCTGAACCCTCCAGGGTATCCATTGTACGGTTCGAGGAGCAATCCTGTTACTGTCAACGGCGCGTTGCCGCGGTTCATGATTTCAACCTGCACCGTCGTCGACTCACCCAGCGCTACGCTGCCGGCATCCGTGTCCCGGACGCGCAAATAGACTAGGAGCCCCACTCCGGAACAGGATATACTAGCAGTTCCTTCAACGTGATCACCAACCACCACAATGTCTCCTAAATGCGCACCCTTGGTCACGGGGGAAAACGTGATCGGCACGTCCTGGCTGGTCCCAGGAGGAATCGTTCCTGACCACACCGCTGAAAAGCCATCCGGGCAAAGAACTTCGGTAACTGTCAGCGGCGAGTTCCCGGTGTTCGCGATATTCAGTGTTCGGACCGAGGACTCCCCGATCCTCACGTCCCCAAACGCCAGATCGCCGGTCAGCACGATCGAAGACCCAAGTCCGGTGCCGGAACAGCCCACGCTCGTCACGCCTCCACTGGCGTCGCTCACTGCAGCCAAGGCCTGATTCTGCAATCCGATCGTCTGCGGCTCAAAACGGAGCAACAGCTCAATCGATTCACCGGAACCGATCGTCAGCGGCAAAACAGGCTCACCCACTAGACCGGCCACAAAATCCAGAGGCACCGTAACTCCATGCAGCACCACGGGATCCCTCCCTTGGTTACGGATTTCGAAGGTGCATTCCGCACTGCTACCGACAGGGACGTCTCCGAAATCGGGAGATCCCGACATCAGGTGGAATGACAGGATTCGATCCGGTGCACTTCCATTGCCCGAACACCCGATCGTCGCATCGCCGCCCGTCGCATCCGAAACGACTTCAATCAGCCCCGAATAAAGCTTCGCCTCGGCAGGAGCGAACGTCACCATCACTTGTTGGCTTCCTCCCGCGGGAACCGTTCCCGACCACGCTGCAATGAAGCCCTCGGGACAAGCGATGCTCGTCACTTCAAGCGGAGAATTCCCCAGGTTGGAGATCGTGAAACTCGACTCAAGAACTGACCCAGCCCCAAGATCTCCAAAGGCCAAGTCCCCTTGAAGGGAGATAACGCGGGTCTGGGCAATCCCAGTGCCGGAACAATCAAGGTTGTTCGCCGGAATCGGACTGTCCGAAACCACGACAATTGTGCCGGCATACTCCTGCGCGGATTCAGGCGAGAAGGTGATCACCACCTCCTGACTATCCCCGGGGCGCAGCGTTCCGCTCCAGTCGCCGCTGAAACCCGGCGGACAGATCAGCCCGCTTACCACCAGTGGGGAGGTCCCCACGTTGGTGATCGTCAACGTTCCCTCAAGAGACGAGCCGACGATCGTATCGGCGAAAGCTAGGTCGCCGGACAAGCGAATGTTGATCGGATGAAACTCGAACGGACCGATATCCGGCAGGGCATTGCCGTCCAAGGTTCCGTCAATGGGCCGGGCGACACTGTAATAGTCCTCTCCCGCCCCTTCGTCAGATCCCGCATCGATGCAGATCGACCCCGGAAGGAGCCCGAATTCATCCATTTGTAGATCGCCTTGTAGGTTGCCGGAACAACCTGTGAGAGCATTCACCTCGGCAGCCGTGTTAGCAATGATTGCAAACCAGTCCGGCCCCCTCATGATCGACGAAGAGCCAGGGAACACATTGTTGCGCAAGACGGGTGACGAGGAATCCCGCCTCCAGAAGTATTGGCCGATTATGTTGTTTGCGACCAGAAGGGTTGAGTCTTGCCCTGTCGCAACCCATAGTGCCTTGTTGTGACGGAAGATCGGAGATCCTGACACAGATTCAAATTCATAAGCCACAAGGTTGTTTTCAAAAACCCCATCGCTGTGCCAGTATAAAACCCAATCCATGGAGCTTCGATTTACGCGCACAGTCGAATTGCTTTGAAAGTGCAGATCAGCTCCACCATGAACTATTTGGTCATCATGATTATAGTTATTCTCTAATCTGCATTCTGTCAAAACTACTGCAGATGCATCCGTATAGACAGATCCTCCGAATTGCGCCCTGTTTCCATCAAATTTTGAGTTTTCAATAACTATATTGCTCGATGATGAAATTGCCACTCCACCTCCATAAGAATCGGGGATCTCACTTTCTGGACAACTGTTACCGCTAAAAATACAATCGAGAAGGCGAACTTCCAGACACTCCCACATATTTACGGCCCCTCCACCGCATCCGGAATTCTGAGAAAAAGAGCATCTATTAATTATTCCTGTAGCGTTATCCAACCCAATTCCTCCCCCGTGTGACCAATCGTCACCCAATCTATATGTTGTGTTTTCAGAAAAAACCGTATCTGTTATCTCCACGCTTCCTCCCAATGCAGCAAATCCACCGCCCCATCTAGCCGAATTATTCAAAAAAGCGCAAGATGTGATGGCCACTTCTGAGTCTTCCGCACACATCCCGCCCCCACTAATTGGGTATCCGTCGGTTGAATATGAATTGTTATTTTGAAATGTGGTATTGATTGCTGTGAAGATCCCATTTGAGAAGAATACGCCCGCGACCTTGCCTCCCTTGTCTTCATCGCCGTTATCCTCGATCCAGCATTGGGACAACCGGAGATCTGATTCGGTCGAGTAGATTCCTCGGGCACAACTTCTCACCCGACAGTTATTCATCAAAATGTTGGTGGAGCAGAAGATTCCGACTCCCCAGTTCGCATTTTCAAAAACCACCCAATTGAGGTTCACTGTTTGGGAAACATCCTGGAATTGGAGCAACCGGTCGAAGTCCGTGGTTTCTCCCCGAAGTGGGCCCGAGGTAAACGTGATTGGTGCCGCCTGTTCGCCCATCGTTACAAGCATGCCCCTGATGTGGAGACTGGGCCAATCCCCGGACCCGACCACCCCATCGGCAAAGGACAGGGTATCCCCGGCAGAAACAGTCAGCGTGTCTCCTACCTCGATCCACACGTCATCGTGGACCGCATAGGCTCCGGCAGCCCCCGTCACCACCCCATCTGAGTTTGCCACCAGGTCATCCATTGACCACTGCACCCCCGTGCCCGGTGAAATGTAATCCGCCCCCTGCGCGGCGCTTAGGAACGCCGCGAAGGCAACAACTACCGGCCTCCATTGAGGGCACCGGGGTCGGACGTGGGACCTCCACATGACCTGATCGGAGCGACGGTAGGTGATTCGGCCCGGGTTTGGAAGGCTTCGTTTGCCCAGCTTTCCAGAGGGGTTCTTCTGGAGGGCTAGTCAGCTGGCGCTTGCCGCTACGAGTTTCGCTCAGCTTTCGCTCGCATCGGGCCGCGCTACTTGCTGAGATGCGGTCGTTCAAATCCCTCGTCATGGAAGATCGACGCACACTCGATGCGCTTCTGCAGGAAAAGGCGCAGATGCGCGAGGAGATCATGCTGCTTC
The DNA here is from genome assembly GCF_044385805.1 of Haloferula sp. A504. NCBI lineage: Bacteria > Pseudomonadati > Verrucomicrobiota > Verrucomicrobiia > Verrucomicrobiales > Verrucomicrobiaceae > Haloferula > Haloferula sp. A504. The sequence continues at coordinate 22,317 of NZ_JBISBU010000057.1, read as the reverse complement.
AGCGCACACAGGGCCAGCTCGTCGCGGCGATCATGACCATCCTTGCGGGCTTTGCCGGCGTTTACTGGTCGGAGAACGTCTTCAATGATCCCTCCATCCGGATGAATGTCCTGATTCTTCTCAGCCAGATTGGAGTTTTCCTGCTCTTCGGATGGTTCCTGCTGCACAGCAACATGGCGTTTCACGCCCGGCACCTTCGTTCTGTCGAGGGTGCCATTTCCGACGAATGTGGACCTCGCGTCATACTCTGGGAAAGCAGTGAAGCCAACAGGCAGCTATGGGGCAAGACCAGTTCATTCCTCATCGCTCTCGTGTTCATGTGCATCATGGGGGTGGGTTTGTGCCTGTATTTTGTGGTCGGTGCCCTGAGGGAATTCGGCAGCCCCGTATGGAAGGTGGTCTACACGATCGAGGGCCTGCTGGCCTTGATTTGCTTCGTGCAGATTCTCCGTGAATCCAAGCCGGCAAAGTCCTCTGGCGAGCGCATGTTCGGGGGCATGGGTGAGGATCCGCAGGAGTAGCATCGTCAGTGGCCACTCAGGATCGGGATGCATCCGGGCACCGAACAAAATCCCTTGTTCAGTAACTCGGCTTTCTAACGGAGAGGCCAGAGAGGCGGAAGAGGGCCAATTCTGGCTGCTGGAGAGTCCGCTCCGGAGAGTCTTTGTGAACAGGCCAGAGTTCGGCGGGCTGAATCCCTTTGGTTTCAGGGGAATCCGGGCCGCCCGAGGAACTACTGCGGGCCCTCCCAAGTTCGGGACAACGAGCGAGTGGCATCCCGTAGGGGAGTCGAACCCCTGTTGCCGGAATGAAAATCCGGAGTCCTAACCACTAGACGAACGGGACGTGTCACTCGTGACACCTGCCGAGGCAGGCGCGGGCGCGAAAGATAGAAATGGCCCGGTGCCTGACAAGGACAAAATCCCTTGTTTTTTGAAAATCCCCCGCCATTCGGGGAACTGCGGCTTGCCAGCGGGTGCGCGTCCCCTACCCTGCCCGGCCTGTCGGACAAATTTCCGTCTTTTCCTATGAATCAAGAGATCCTCTCCCAAGCCGCCGCCCAGGCCCGTGGGCTCGCCATCGACGCCATCCACGCCTGCTCCTCCGGCCACCTCGGCCTGCCGCTCGGTTGCGCCGATATCGGCGCGGTGCTCTACGGAGGTGGTGGCCTGCGCTTCAATCCCGAGGCTCCCAAATGGCTCAATCGCGACCGCTTCATCCTCTCCGCCGGTCACGGCTCGATGTTCCTCTACAGCTGGCTCCACATGGCCGGCTACCACCTGTCGCTCGACGAGGTGAAGAACTTCCGCCAGCTCGGCTCGGAAACCCCCGGCCACCCGGAGTTCGGCGACACCGCCGGGGTCGAGGCGACCACCGGCCCGCTTGGCCAGGGCATCGGCAACGGCGTCGGCTACGCCCTCTCCGGCAAGCGCGCCGCGGCCAAGTTCAACACCGACGAGCACACGATCTTCGACCACCACGTGATCGTCCTGCACGGCGACGGATGCCTGCAGGAAGGCGTGGCGCGGGAATCCATCGCCTTCGCCGGCCACACCGGACTCGACAACCTGATCCTCATCTACGACTCGAACGACGTCACCCTCGACGCGATGGCCGAGGTGACCCAGAGCGGGGACGCCGAAGGCTACTTCCGCTCGCAGGGCTGGGATGCCGTGACCATCGACGGTCACGACATGGAGGCCTTCGCCGCCGCGCTGGAGAAGGCCAAGGCCGACGACAACGGCAAGCCGAAGGTGATCATCGCCAAAACGCTCATCGGCAAGGGCATCCCGGAAGTGGCGGGCACCGCCGCCGGTCACGGCGAGGGCGGGGCCAAGTTCGCCGAATCCGCCCGCAAGGGACTCGGGCTGCCGGAGGAAACCTTCTACGTCTCGGACGAGGTGAAGAAGCACTTCGCCGAGGTCGCCGAGCAGGGGAAAAGCGAATTTCTCCAGTGGCAGAGCACCTACGAGGCCTGGGCCCAGGCCAATCCGGAGCTGGCGACCGAACTGCGCGCCGGCGTGCGCGGTGAAATCCCCAGCGACCTGCTCGACCGCATCCCGGCCTTCGACGACGGCGAAGGCGGCGCCACCCGCGCCTCGGGCGGTGTCGTGATCCAGAGCGTCGCCAAGCTCGTGCCCCAGCTTCTCACCGGTTCGGCCGACCTCTTCGGATCGACCAAGAACTATATCAAGGACGCCGGCGACTTCGGTGCCGACAACCCGGACGGCCGCAACGTCTGGTTCGGCATCCGCGAGCACGGCATGGGCGCGATCTGCAACGGCATCGCCTACGACGGCATCTTCCGCGCCTCGGGGGCGACCTTCATGGTCTTCGCCGACTACATGCGCGGCTCGATCCGCCTCGCTGCGCTGGCCAAGCTGCCCGTCACCTACATCTTCACCCACGATTCGGTGGGCGTCGGTGAGGACGGCCCGACCCACCAGCCGGTGGAAACCGTCAGCGGCCTGCGCGTGATCCCCAACCTCGACGTGATCCGCCCGGCCGACGCCGAGGAAACCGCCGGCGCCTTCGCCGCGGCGATGCTGCGCACCGACGGCCCCACCCTGCTGGCGCTGACCCGTCAGGGCGTGCCGGCGATGACCGGGCTTTCGCACGGCGAGCGCCGCGAGGGCGTGATCCGCGGCGGCTACATCGTCCGCAAGGAAAAGGGCGAGCTGACCACTCTTCTGCTGGCCAGCGGATCGGAAGTGCAGCACGCGCTGAAGGCCGCCGAGGAGCTCGGCGACGGCGTGCGCGTGGTCTCGATGCCGTGTTTCGAGCGCTTCGACCGCCAAAGCGACGACTACCGGGAAAGCATCCTGCCGAAAAGCTGCACCAAGCGCATCGCCATCGAGGCCGGCGTCACCGGCCTGTGGTGGAAATACGTCGGCAGCGAGGGCAAGGTGATCGGCATCGACCGCTTCGGCCTCAGCGCCCCCGGCGGCACCGCGATGAAGGAACTCGGCATCAGCGCCGAGTCGATCGTCGCGGCGGCGAAGTAGGTTACCCTCCAGCAGTCCCCTTCGGAGCGCCGCACCTTCGAGTGCGGCGTTCTTGTCGGGGGCTTGTGACAAAGTGGTTGGGCAGTTGAACTGTTGAACTTGCCATCGCGTCGTTATTTTGTCGGTATCTGGGCTTTTATCATGCGCCTTCCTGCCCTCCTCATCTTCGCCAGCATCCTTCCCGGTCCTCTTCTCGCCGCCACCTTCACCTGGGACGGCAACGGCCCCAACGACCTCCTGCTCGAGCCTATCAACTGGCTCGGCAACAACGCGCCGCCCGACGACGGCACCGCCGACATCGTTCTCGCCGGCAGCGTCAACACCAGCCCCAGGCTCAACGGCAATTTCGACCTGAACAGCATCACCTTCGCCTCCGGCGCCTTCCCCTTCAGCATCACCGAGGCCTCGGGAGCCGGCATCCAGTTCGACCTGGGGCCGGGCGGCATCACCAACCTCGACGGCAGCACCCAGGAAATCGATACCGACATTTTTCTCACAGCGACGCAACTCTGGCACGCCGATGCCGGCGCGCTTCGCATCGGCACGCCCGGCACCGTCCGCTGGGTGAATCTGGGAGGCAACACCCTCAGTGCGGTCACGGACACCCTGGAGTCGATTCTCTTCTACTCGGAACTGCGTGGCACCGGCAACCTGACCAAGTCCGGACTCGGGACCCTGACCCTCTACAATGATGGCAACTCGTGGTCCGGCGCGACCACGGTCAACGGAGGTATCCTGCGGGTCAGTGCCGACAACGCCTTCTCCCCGGGCAGCAGCCTCAACATCGGCACCAGCGGCCGCTTCGACCTCAACGGCTTCAACACGACCGCGTTGTGGCTGGGTGGCGGCGGCCAACTCGATCTCGGCGGCGGCGAGTTGACCGCCGGCGACATTTCCAACCGCACCTACAACGGTGTGATCGAGGGCACCGGCGGACGGCTGATCAAGCAGGGCAGCGGCTCGCTGACCCTGACCGGCGCACAGATCACCGAGGGTACCGATTACTGGGCGCAGGAAGGAAGCCTGATCGTCCAGAACACGCTCGGCTCGAATGCCAGCGTGACGGTCAATCCCGGCGCGGTGATCGACGTCCAGACCCCGACACTGAATCTGGTGGCGGCGGGTCCGACCGAATTGATCGGATCGGGAGACATCGAATTGAACCAGAACGACCTGAACTACTCGGTTCCCAACGGCGAGACCGCGTTCTTTTTCGGGCGATTGCTGGGAGGCGCCAACGCCGATCTCACAAAGCTGGGCGATGGCAAGCTGGTGCTGGATGACGCGGACTCCTACACCGGCGAGATTCGCGTCAATGACGGGACGCTGGGCTTCAACAGCAACAACCTCTTCGACGCCACCGATCCACTGGGCTCCCTGATCATTCAGTCCACCGGACGGGTCGAACTCGGGGGCACCCAGCAGACCTTCTACGATATCTCGGGCTCCGGACCGATCGACCTGGACGGGGGTGAGTTGCGACTGCTGGGGGATCCGGTCCCGGGGAATTACGGGAAGAGTTACAGCCTGGACGTCACCGGGCAGGGAGATCTTCTTTTTGCGGATACGACCTCGATCAATGACGCCAGCTTCCCCGACATTCAGATGTTCTCGTCAGGCTCGTACGATTTCACCGGCTCGTTCGTTGTCGAGAGCGGCATCGTCGGAGGGCTGGAATACCACTCGAGCGCCCCCAACACACTCGACATCCGGCAACCGGGAACCGTCAGCATCCAACACGCCAACCTCACCGCGAACACCCTCATCGGAGCGGGAACCTTCTCCACCCTCGGTCCCCTGGACCTTGCGCTTCTCGGAGATGGGCAAAGTCACACCTTCAGCGGGGTGCTCAATCCCCGGGGGCTCGCCAATGGCGGGGAATGCACCGTGGAGATTCGCAATCAAAGCTGGACCTTCAACGGTCATATCGACCGCCTCCAGGATGAGCCCCCGGTGCGTGCGGTGGTCGGGGGCGACGCCAGCACCAGTTTCCGCACCAACTCGCTCGGCGACATGGCGATCCCCAATGAAGTGCTGGTCGAGTCCGGCGGCACGGCAGGCTTCGTGCTCAACTCGACCTCGGCCACGTGGCAATTGGAGGGGCCTTCGGGCGTCAACCCCACCTCTGGAACGGTCGCCATCAACGCCAGCAACAACGCCCTCGCCACGGTCACGCTGCTACCAAGCTTCAACAATATCCTGCTGGTCTCCACCTCGACCGGCGCGCGGGTGCGGCTCCTTCAGAGTGGCGGAGCATCCGCAGCTCTCCTTTCCGGCTCCGGTGAAGTCGAACTGGGAGGCGACCTGACACTCGACTCGCTGAGCGGCACGATGGACATCGACCTCAGGGGTCATGACCTCACGATCGACATCGCCTCGTCCGAGATCTTCGAGGGCCGCTTCGTCGACAGCGTCGGAGGAGGCCGGATCTACGTCCGCGGGGCCGGCGATCTCGAACTGCGTGGCATGAGCACCTTCGACGGATTGCTGGATATCGGAGTCTTTGCCGGAACGGCGGGCAAGGTGACCGCCAATACCAACGAAGCGCTCTCTGACAATGCCTCACTGGATATCTCAAACGGCGAGTTCGACCTGCTCGATCATGCTCTCACGATCCTCAACCTGAGAAGCAGCGGGCCCGGAGTGTTCCGGGGTTCCACGGGATCCTCCCTGACCGTCGACGAGATCTATTTCAACGGGGCTTTTGCGGGCGATCTGGATCTCGTGGTCGATCCCAGCTCGTCCAGCTTCTCGTTCGATCAGCGCCTTTGGGATGCAAGCGGGCAACTGGGATCGTTGACCAGCACGACCACGAACCTCAGCGTGGCCCGCGCCGACATCGATGTGATGAGATCCATCGATCTTGAATGGAGTCCATTGGGAGGCGGTGGCGACCGGCCTTTTGAGATCGTTGATTCCACGCTCCGCTCGACCGGTGCCGATTTTTCTTTCCGCGCGCAGGAGACGGACGGCTGGACCGGGTCCAGCCAGCTTGAGATCTCCGGCAGCACCCTCGAGGGTGGTCTCATCGGCATCACTTCGGATGCCCCGGTTTCGATCGTCGACTCCGTGCTCCGCCCAGTTGACAACGGACACCTTGGAACTCCCCGCCTCTCCATTGGCGATCGCACCTCGATCGACATCTCTGGCTCCACGCTCGGGAACAGCGCGCTGGCCGATGTGGACATCAGCATGCGTGCCTTCGACCTCGCGATCACGGGTTCCTCCCTCGATGCCGGCGGATCCCTCACACTTCTCAACAACGACGGCAGCACCGGCAACGCCGTCATCAGCGGCAGCACCGTCACGGCCGGCGCCTTCAAGGGTGGCGACCGCCCGTCCCACACTTTCGACTGGCGGTTCAGTTCCCTGTCCGCGCTTGAGTCGGAGGTTGCCGGCATCTGGACCATCGAGGCCAGCGACCTTGACTTTGGCACCCTCACCGCCAACCCCGGGGCCACGGCGGATTTCCGCTCCGGGTCGATCTCCCTTTCCAACGACCTTCGCCTGGGCTTCGGGGAGTTTCTGGGGACTGGCCTCACCCTCACCGGCCTTCATGCCCTGAACGTCGGCGGCACCCTCACCCTCGGCCGTTTCGCCTCGCTCACGCTCGATGGGGGCGACCTTGGCGTCGGCGACATGACGATCGACGGCGAGTTCGACTGGATCGATGGCGACCTCACCGTCGGCGGCGCCTTCAACCTGGGCAGTTCCTCCTTCCTCGGCACCGACCTGATGCTGGGCAACCGGCAGGATCTGATCGTCAACGGCGGCTTCACGACGAACTACGGGTCGAGCCTGGTGATGGACGGCGGTTCCATTCGGACCACGGGTCTGGGTAACTCCTTCGGAAACTTCGGCACCTTCTCGCTGCTCCGCGGCCCGGTGCGCACCGAGGCCTTCACCAACGGTGCCGGGGCCACCGCCTTCATCGGCTCGCTGTTGACGGTCGAAAACCAAGCCTTCCAGAGCACCTCGGCGTGGAACTCCGGAACGCTCGAAATGACCGGGCCGGGGGCGATCCTCCAATTGCAGGGCGGCGGGCGGCTTTCCAACGACGGCCTCATCTCCGGCACCGGCGTGATCGACGGGGGCCTCGTGAACGACAATGTCTTCAGCCCCGGCAGAATCCGCGCCGACCTCGGCGAGTCGCTGCGCATCACCGGCGATCTCGACAACTCGGGCACGGTCGAGTTGGTCGGCGGCAGCGTGGAGGTGCAGGGCACGATGACCAATACCGGCGAGGTGAGCGGCCGCGGCCTGCTGGCCGGAAACCGCGCCGCCACGACCGCCATCGACAACCAGGGCACCATGACCTTCTCCGGAGGCACCAGCGATGTTTACGGAAACGTCTCCAATTCGACGGGCGGCACCATCATCTCCACCGGCGGCGGCGTGGTCACCTTCCACGACGACTTTGCCCACAACGGCGACGAGATGCGGACCAGCGCCGGCTCAAGCGCGGTGTTCCTCGGCGACGTGACCGGCACCGGCACCTTCAACGGCACGGGCACGGTCTATTTCGAGGGAACCTTCAATCCCGGCACCAGCCCGGGGCTGGTCACGGCGACCGTCGACCTGATCATGGGGCCCTCACTGGTCAGCACCTTCGAAATCGGCGGCTACGGCCAGGGCACCGAGTACGACTTTCTCGACTCCGACGGTGACCTGACCCTCGACGGCATGTTCCATGTGCTGCTTTACGGGGGATTCACTCCGACGGCCGGAGACAGCTTCGATCTCTTCGACGCTCCCTCGATCACGGGCAGCTTCGACGAGGTCACCGCCAGCGAGCTTCCGGAAGGTCTTGAGTGGGACTTCTCGCAGCTTGAGAGCGACGGCATCGTCGCGGTGCAGTCGACCGTCACCGACCCCTACGATGCCTGGACCGCCTTCTGGGGCCTGCACGGTGCCGACGCCCTCCGCAGCGCCGATCCGAACGGCGATGGTGTGAGCAACCTCGAACACTTTGCCTTCGACACCAATCCGAACACGGGCGGGACCGACGGTCGCTGCCGGGTGGAGATCGCCCTCGACGGTGCCGACCGCCACCTGACCTACACCATTCCGGTGCGGGTCGGCGCGATCTTCGATGCCTCGCCATCGGCGACCATCGATGGGATTGCCTATGCGCTCACCGGCGACGATGATCTGGTCGGAGTCGATCTCACCGTGGTCGAGCGCTCACCGCTGGCGGCTGGCCTGCCGGCGCTGCGCGACATCGACGGTGACACCTTTCCCGACTGGGAATACCGGAGCTTCCGTCTCGCCGATCCGGTCAGCGTGCGGAGCCGCGGATTCATGCAGGTGTCGGTGACGGAGGCACCTTGAAGTCATCCCCTCCGCAGCAGCGGATGGCCCTTCTTCGCCTCGGTGATGTGGGGTGGGCGAAGGTATGCGGGCTGTGGAGGCTCGGATCGCAGGCGCGCGCGGGTCGGATCATCGAGCCCGAGCCATGCGGCGGCCAGGGCGAGGGCGCTCGGAGTCACCGGCCGGACTTCGATTTCGTCCGGGAGATTCATGCCTGAGAGATCCTCGAGGGCGTGGACCGGTCCATCGATCCGCTCTTCCAGGTCCGCACGGTCGACCAGCTGGGGCTGCGGAAGCCCGTCGCCGAGCCGCACCCACCAGGCGCTGCCGCGGCGGGCGTCGCCGACCACCAGTCCCTCGTCGAGCCCCAGCGCCAGCAGCGAGCTGAGGCCCGCCACCGGACAGCCGTGGACCAGCCCGACTCCCTGGGCGGCGGCGATCCCGACCCGGGTCCCCGAATAGCTGCCGGGTCCGGTGCCGACCACGATTTCGTCGATCCGGGCACCTTCCAGGCACTCGATGGCCTGCTGCAGGGGCCTGAAAAGCAGGGCGTTGTGGTGCCGGTCACTGTCGAAGGCCTGCTCGAAAACCGGCGATCCATCGCGCACCACCGCGAGCGTCGCCCGCGGCGTGCTGCATTCGATTGCCAGAACCAGCGCCACGGCGCGAAGCTAGCCCCGGGCGGGTCCCCGCGGCAAGGGCGCTCGATTCGGCCTTGCGCGTTTTCGCTCCTGTCGCTTTGTTCGCTGCCGGCGCGCGGCAGAGCTGCCGAGCCGAAATTTTTTAGAAATCATGACGACATACGCCAAGGGCCTTGAAGGGGTCATCGCCAACCAAACCGCGCTCTCCAACGTCGACGGAAAACTCGGCCGCTTGAGCTATCTCGGCTACCACATCGATGATCTCGTCCACAGCTGTCGCTACGAGGAAATCGTTTACCTTCTCCACTACGGGAAGCTCCCCAACGAAAGCGAGCTCACCACCTTCATGACCGGCCTGCGCGCCGAGCGCGGACTTCCCGAGGGCGTGATGGATTTCCTCCGCACCGCCCCCAAGGACGCCAGCCCGATGGACGTGCTGCGGACGGCCGTGTCGATGCTCTCGCTCTACGACAAGCGCGCGGCGATCGGCGACCCGGACATGGAGAAGGATGCCGCGATCGCGCTCTCGATCTGCGCCAAGGTGCCGACGATCGTCGCCGCCTACCACCGCTTCCGCCAGGGCCTCGAGCTGCCCGAGCTGCGCGACGACATGGGCGAGGCCCGGCACTTCCTCTACCTCATCAACGGCGAGCCCTCGACCGACGTCGCCACCCGCACGCTGGCCGTCGCGCTCATCCTTCACGCCGACCACGGGATGAATGCCTCGACCTTCGCCGGCCGCGTGACCATCGCCACGCTCTCGGACATGTATTCGGCGGTCACCTCGGCAATCGGCGCGCTCAAGGGCCCGCTCCACGGCGGCGCCAACGAGGGCGTGATCCACATGCTCGAGGACATCGGCGAGCCGTCGAAGGTCGACGCCTACATCGACGACATGCTGGCCCGGAAGAAGAAGATCATGGGCATCGGTCACCGCGTCTACAAGACGCTCGACCCGCGCGCGCCGCACCTGCGCCGCCTCGCCGTCCAGCTCACCGAGGAACTCGGCGAGCCGAAATGGATCCAGATGTCCGAGCGGATCGCCGAGTTGATGCGCGAAAAGAAGGGCCTCGAAGCCAACGTCGATTTCTACTCGGCCACCGTTTACTACTCGCTGGGCATTCCGACCGACCTTTTCACCCCGATTTTCGCGATCGCCCGCACCAGCGGTTGGACCGCCCAGCTGCTTGAGCAGCTCCGCGACAACCGCCTCTACCGCCCGCAGACCCTCTGGGTCGGCCCCGAGGAACTCTCGCCGGTGCCTCCGATGGCGGAGCGCTGACCGCCCGTGAACCGCTTCGACCCCGCCACCTTCCTCAGCGAGTTCCGTCGCGAGGCCGAGGGGCGGGGTTTTTCATGCGCGACCCTGCTCGAGACCGGGGCCGGGCCGCTGCTCGGCTTCGTCCGCCCGGGCACCGGCAAGCCCGCCTACCTGTCCGCCGGCATCCATGGCGACGAGCCCGCCGGACCGCTCGCCGCACTCGAGTTGCTCAAGGCCGGGGCCTTCGACGACGGACGCGAGTGGACGCTGTGCCCGGCGGTGAATCCCACCGGCCTCGCCGCCGGCACCCGCGACACCGCGGCCGGATTCGACATCAACCGCGACTACCTCAGGCGCCGGACCCCCGAGGTGCTTGCCCACGCCGCGTGGCTGGAGACGCGCCCCACTCCCGGGCTCTTCCTTTCCCTGCACGAGGACTGGGAAACGAGCGGCTTCTACTTCTACGAGATCAACCTCGCCGACGACCGGCCCGACCTCGCCCGGTCGATCCTCGGGGCGGTGTCACCGTGGTTTCCGCCGGAGCCGAGCGAAACGATCGACGACCACGAGGTCCGCGAGCGCGGCTGGATCTATCATGAGGCGCGCGCCGACTTTCCCGACCACTGGCCCGAGGCCATCTTCCTCGCCGAAAGCGGCTGCCCGCTGTCGTTCACCTTCGAGACGCCGAGCTCGGCGAGAATGGAAGACCGCATCGCCGCGCATGTCGCTGCGGCGAAGGCGGTGCTGAAGGTCTGACACCGTCGGCGTCGATCGAGAAAAAATTGGGACCAGGATGGATGGGATGGATCGGATATCGGATTGATCAGGGGAAATGGGGTCTGGGCGTCTTGATTTCTCAAACCACCCTCAGCTTCAGCATGGTTCAATGCTCAAGAGTCAGAGCCTATTCATCCCATCCATCCTGGTCCCCCAAGGCTCAAGACGCCGGGCTCACCTGAAACCTCAGCACGGTCTTCAACTTCTCCGGGGCCGTCTTGCGGAAGTCGGAAAGATAGATCTCCCGATGCCGCATCGACGCCCGCTCGAGCCCCTGCCCTGCGGCAAATCCCTCCATCCTGCGGAATGACGCCGGTTCGTCATCATAAGGGCCGACATGGAGCATCTGGACGCACTTCCCCTCGGCAATCTCCTCGAACCTCACCTCCCCAAGCAGGGGCTGGGGTTTCCGCTTCATCACCATTTGCCGGATCTCCTCGAAGAACGAGGTCTCCACAAAATCGGGCTGACGGATCATCAGCGTGAAGACGAGGTCGTTCTTGTTGATGGTGCCGGCGTATTTCTTCCTCCCCTCCTCGTTCAGGTCCCACTCCCCCTCAAGGGGATAGACGGTGTAGTCGTGGTATCCCGCCGGACGCCGGTCGGGCTTCTTCGCCGTCATCTTGATCCCGTAGGCCAGCGAGTAGAGGGCCGTGATGGCCTCGGCAAAAGGCTCGTCGTTGGGATTTCCCTCGCCCGCGAGGGTCAGGAACTTGAACGCCGGGACCGCGATGACCTCCGGCTGCGGCTGTGGGAGATAGAACTCCTTTTCCCGCTTGCGCCATTCGTGCTTGGGAGTGGCTGCCGGCATGCCTCTGCATCTCAACCCCTGAGCGGCGCTTTGTGGAGCAGCGATTTGCGATCCCTTGGGCGCCCGGAGGACGCAAGAAAGGGATTGGAAATCCCTTCTCCATACTTGGAATCGGGATCGACCGCCGGACTCGTCCGCCTACGCTATCCGCATGAATTGGACCGCCCTTCTGCTCGGAGTTGCCTTGATCATCGTCGACGCCGCCCGTGCCGAACCCGGCCCCGACCGTGAGGCGGCGCAGGCAAAGGTGGCGGAACTCTACGCCGCGCGGGTCGAGGCGGAGCGCGAGGCCCGCGAGGCGGAGCTGAAGGCCAGGGAGATCACCCTCGGCGACAAGACCATGAAGTGGCTGGAGCGGTCCTTCGGCGATGCGGAGGACGGCAGCCGCAGCCTGTGGATCTCGATGCACGGCGGCGGCGGGGCACCGGCACGGGTGAATGACCAGCAGTGGCAGAACCAGATCCGCCTCTACGAGCCGGAGGAGGGAATCTACGTCGCCCCGCGCGCCCCGACCGACAATTGGAACCTGTGGCACGAGGCGCACATCGATCCGCTTTTCGCCCGGCTGATCGAGAACATGGTCGCGCTGCGCGGGGTCGATGCGGACAAGGTCTATCTGATGGGCTATTCGGCCGGGGGCGACGGCGTCTGGCAGCTCGGGCCGCGGATGGCCGACCATTTCGCGGCGGCGGCGATGATGGCCGGACATCCGAACGAGGCCCAGCTCGACGGCCTGCGGAACCTGCCCTTCGCCATCTTCATGGGCGGAAAGGACCAGGCCTACGACCGGAACAAGGTGGCCGCCGAGCGCGGCGAGCAGCTGGCCAAGCTGCACAAGGACGATCCCGGAGGCTACGAGCACCTCGTCCGGATCTACCCGGAGATGGGCCACTGGATGAGGCTCAAGGATGCCGAAGCCCTGCCGTGGATGGCGAAGTTCACCCGCCGCACCTGGCCGCAGCGGGTCGTCTGGCTCCAGGACGACGTGACCCACGACCGCTTCTACTGGCTGCAGCTGCCCGAGGGGGCCGCAAAGAAGGGCCAGCGCATCGTCGCCGCGGTGAAGGGCCGGCAGATCACGCTGAGCGGCGACGTGCCGACCGGGACCACCCTCCTGCTCCACGACCAACTGATCGACCTCGACCAGCCGATCTCGGTGAAGGTCAACGACGCGGAGCCGGTGGAGTTCGAAGTCACCCGCGACCCGGCCATCATCAAGAGCGCCCTTTCCAAGCGCCTCGATCCCAAGGCCTGCCCGACGGCGGCGATCACGCTCAAGTAATACCCAAAATGAATCGGCCGCTCCCTTGCGGAAGCGACCGACCATGAAACAACAGTAGCTGGGAAAGTGGATCAGTTGACGGCCACGGCGGACGAGCCGGTTTCGCCGGTGCGGATGCGGATGGCTTCCTCAACCGGGGAGATGAAGACCTTGCCGTCGCCGATCTTGCCGGTGTTGGCGCTCTTCACGATGGCCTCGGCCACGGCGGACGACTGTTCGTCGTCGACAATGATCTCGATCTTCACCTTGGGAAGGAAGTCCACGGTGTACTCGGAACCACGGTAGATTTCGGTGTGGCCTTTCTGACGGCCGAAGCCCTTCACTTCGGTCACCGTCATGCCCTGGATGCCGACTTCGGCGAGGGCTTCTTTGACTTCCTCCAGCTTGAACGGTTTGATGATCGCTTCGATTTTCTTCATGGTGACGGTTGGTCTGAGTGAGGGTAGCAGTGGCCGTGCCAAGCCTCTTTGTAAATTTTTTAGAACGCGGAGATTCTTACGAGGTGGCCTTGGGTTTGGCGAGACGAAAGGCTGACAACACCGACTTTCGTTTCGCGCCGGAGCTGTCAGGCTGCCGCCGATGCTGCCGACCCTCCGCGAGATTCTGAAGCGCACCACCTCGAAATGCCCGGTGTGCCGGCAGCCCTGCCCGGGCGAGGTCTGGCGCGGGGCCGACGGCCGGGTGTGGCTGGGCCGGACCTGCCCCGAGCACGGGCCCCACGACCAGTGCATCGCCTCGGACGGCCGGTTTCACTGGCTTTCCAGCGGCGACCCGGCCAATGCCTGCGGAGCGGGCTGCGCCTGCCCCAGCGACCCGGCGGGCGCCACCGGCAGCCTCGGGGCCAATGCCGGCAAGCCCGGCACGCCGGAGAAGCTCTCGACCTGCCTGGCGCTGATCGAAATCGTCGACTCCTGCAATCTCGCCTGTCCGACCTGCTTCGCGGATTCGCCGACCGGAACCGCCGGCGACCGACTCCAGGCCCACCCGCTGCCGGAGCTGAAAAAACGCATCGCCGGGGTGCTCGAGCGCAAGGGCGGGATCGAAATCCTCCAGCTCTCCGGCGGCGAGCCGACCTTGCACCCGGAATTTTTTGAACTCCTCGACTGGATCCAGGCCGAACCACGCATCGATTACTGCCTGCTCAACACCAACGGCCTGAAGCTGGCGACGGATCCGGACTTTCTCGATGGCCTGGCCCGGCGCGCGGCGGCGGGAAACTTCCAGCTCTACCTGCAATACGACGGCCCCGGCGAGGCCGGCCAGGTCGAGCTGCGCGGCACCGACCTGCGCGAGCGGAAGCGGGAGATCATGGAGCTTTGCGAGGCCCGCGGCATCCCCTTCACCCTGGCGATGACCGTGACGCCGCAGAATCTCGACCAGTGCTGGCCGACGATCGAGGCCGGCCTGCCCTACGAGCGTTGCCGCGGCGTCTCCTTCCAGCCGGTCTTCGGCGGTGGCCGGGGTGCCGGCGGCCCGCGGCGGCTGAACGCCTCGGATGTGGCGCTTTCGCTCCTCGGCGACGAGGGCAGCCTGCTTTCCGACAAGGACCTGACCCCGCTGCCCTGCGGCGACCCGAATTGCGCGGTGATCGGCTACCTGCTGCGCACCCCGGCCGGCACCCGCAGCATCTCGGATTTCGTCGATTTCACCGAAATGCAGGGCTTCCTGCGCGACAAGGTGCGCTACGAACTCGACGACCTCGTGCGATGCGGCTGCGAGAACACCGAGCTCGGCGAGCTGCTGCATCGCTTCGAAATGGACGAGCGCCACGCCTTCCGCGTCTTCATCAAGCCCTTCATGGACGAGTGGGACTGGGACGAGGACCGCATCGACCGCTGCTGCACCCACGTCATCCGCCCCGACGGCCAGCTCGACTCCTTCTGCCGCTACTACGCCCGGTAGGGTCGGACGTCCCCGGCGGACGAGCGGGGGCGCTCGTCCCGACCTACTCCACAATCCTCACGCGGTCGCCGAGGTCGAGGATCTGGAACAGCTTGGCGGCATTCCCCGAAGGCACCCGGATGCAGCCGTGCGACGCCGGGTAGCCGGGCACGTAGCCGCGGTGGAAGCCGAAGTCACTGCAGCTCAGGCGCTGGAAGTAAGGCATGCTGGCGTGGTAGATCGTCGAGGTCCAATGGCGGTAGCGGTTGGTCACGGCGAAGGTGCCGGTGCGGGTGGCGTAGCCCTGCTTGCCGGTCGAGACCTTGGTCTTGAAAATCTCCTCGCCCGACTTGCCGAAGACCCGCAGCTCCTGGTCGGAAAGATCCACCAGCACCTCGCGCTCCTCGACGTAGGGATCCTTTCCAAGCAACAGGCGCATCATCGGCACGTCGTCGTTGCGCGCCGCGATGTTGATTGGCCAGGTCGAGTTGCGGCGCGTCCAGACCTGCTTGCGCGCGCCCTTGTCGATCAGCGTCCGGGCCGTCTCCACCGAACCGCTGTCGGCCGCCAGCATGATCGGGGTGATCCGGCTGTCCTTGCGCAGCAGCCAGCGCATCGTCGCCCCGCGCACGGTCTTGACGAACCTCTCGTCCACCGGCGACGGAATCGCCTTGTTCACGTCGACCCCGCGCTCGACCAGCGCCCGCACGGTGCCGGCGCGACCCCGGGCGATGGCGACGAGCAGCGGCGGCACCCCTTGCGCGCCGCGCAGGTCCGGGTGGGCTCCGGCGTCGAGCAGGCGCAGTGCCAGGGCATCGCTGCCGGAGGCGACCGCCATGGTGAAGGGCGTGTCGAGAAAGGGGGCACGGCTGGGATTGGGATTCGCCCCGTGGGCGAGGAGCAGCGAGGCCAGATCGACGCGATTACTACGGCAGGCGTCGTACAACATCCCCTCGGGAACCTCCCCGGTGTAACCGAGGAAGAGATGCAGGTCGCCGAGCCGGTCGTCCCCGGCCGCGCGACGCACCAGGCAGGGGCCACCGGGCGGCGAGGGATCGGCCCCGAAGCGCAGCAGCCAGCCGAGCTTCTCGCACTCCCGCGCCTCGTAGGCCTCCGCCAGCGAGCGGTTCAGCAGGTAGGCATCCGGCACCGCGCCGAGACGCCACAGCTTCCTCGCCAGCTCGAAGTCCCGCGTTTCCAGGGCGCGCGCCAGCGGCGTCAGCCCGTCGCGGTCCGCCAGGTTCGGATCGGCCCCGGCACGGACCAGCGGGCCGACCTGTTCGAGCCAGCCCTTGCGCACGGCGATCACCAGCGCCGATTCGCCGTCGGCATTCGGCGCGCCGCAGTCGGCCCCGAGCCGGATCAACTCCATCGCCAGGTCCTTGCGCCCGGCCGCCATCGCCACGTGCAGCAGCGGACTGCCGTCGGCGTCCTTCTGGTGGGGATCCGCCCCGCCCTGCATCAGGGCGCGCACGAAGGCCATGCGACCGTGGCGGATCGCCCATGGCAGAAGCCGCGAGCCATCCGGCGTCAGGCCCTCCGGGCGGGCGCCGGCCTGCAGGAGCTTCTCGGCAAGCGCCGTTTCACCATTCACCACGGCCAGGGCCAGCGGGGTGACCTCCCCGGGGCCCGGAGCATTCACGTCGGCCTCGGCATCGACGAGCAGCCAGGCCGCGTCGAGCTGGCCGCCTTCGACGGCGCGGTAGAGGGGCGTGCGGCCCTGCGGGTCGCGGTGGCCGCTGTAAACGCCGGCGGTCAGCAGCAGCCGCAGCACCTCGGCGTCGTCCTCCTCGACCGCCCGCAGCAGCGCCGGACCGTTCATCGGGATCCCGCGCTCGCGAAGCGCGGTCATGGCCTCGCGCTTCGACGAATCGCACGAAGCCAAGGCCAGCACGCCGAGCGCGAGGCCGATCGACCACGATGGAAGCCGGAGAGTCAACAAGAGCAGCCTTAGCATCGGCTTGGCGGAGCCTCAAGACCGCGCCAACTTCGATCGCCGAAGACCCCGTGCCAATCGTGGGCACGTGAACCGCAAGATATGCGCAGTGGGAGGCCGTTTCACTGCAAGAGGGCCCCGGGGCCGAGCGTCAGCCATTCCATGCAGTGCATGAAGCGCGTCCGGACCCCGCTCATCGCGGCGTTCCTGGTTCCCGGGATCCTTGGTGCCACTTCTGCCGGGGACCTCGCGGCGCTCCGTCGCGGCATCGACCACCTCGACCAGACCTTCGGCGAGGACTACCCCCGCGCGGCGGAGTTCCGTCAGCGTCTCGAGGCGATCGAGCGGACCGGGCTCGAAGCCGCCGCCGGGGAGTTCGCGGCGCTGCGCCGGGAGGCGCTTCTCGCCAATCCCCTGCTCGACTTCGACGGGCTGCTGGTCGTGCGCCGCCGCGTGGGGGACGCGAAGGGCAAGGCCGCGGGCCGGACGCTCGGGCTGCCCCAGAACTGGCAGGGAAACTGCGCGCTGCCGCGCAACGGCTACGACAACGAGATCGCGGTGCTGCCGTGGAACTCCGCCGCCGGAAAACCCCGCACGCTTTTCCACCCGGAGCAGGGCGAGTTCGTCGGCGATCTCGACCTGAGCTACGATGGTCGTCGTATCCTGTTCTCGATGCCCGACAGCAGCGGAAAGGGAAAGCCGTGGCATCTATGGGAGATGGAGACCGACGGAACGGCACCGCGCCGGCTGACCCCGGACGATCCGGGTGTCGACCAGTACGACGGCTGCTACCTGCCCGACGGGCGCATCATCTACGGCTCGACGGCGGGCTTCCAGGGGGTCCCCTGCGTCGGCGGATCGCTGAACGTCTCCAACCTCTTCCAGCTCGACCCCGCCACCGGCGTCGTCCGGCAACTGTGCTACGACCAGGACCACAACTGGAATCCCGTCGTGATGGCCGACGGGCGCGTGCTCTATACCCGCTGGGAGTACACCGACACGGCGCACTACTTCTCGCGGCAGCTGTTCAGCATGAATCCCGACGGCACCGCCCAGATGTCCGTCTACGGCAGCAATTCCTACTGGCCGAACTCGCTGTTCTACACCCGCCCGCTGCCGGGGGATCCGGGAAAGGTGGTGACGGTGGTCTCCGGCCACCACGGCGACGCCCGGGCCGGGGAGTTGGTGGTTCTCGACCTCGGCAAGGACACCCACGAAGCCGGCGGCGTGGTCCAGCGCATCCCCGGCCATGGAAAAACGGTCGAGGCGGTCACCACCGACCAGCTGGTGCGGGGCGTCTACCCCCGCTTCCTGCATCCCTACCCGCTCAGCACCGAGCATTTCCTCGTTTCCTGCCAGCCCACACCCCGGTCTCCGTGGGGCATCTGGCTGGTCGACGTGTTCGACAACATGATTCCGCTGCACGAGGAGCCCGGGGTCGCGCTGCTGGAACCCCTGCCGCTGGGGCCCCGCCAAAAGCCCGCGCTGATCCCCGACCGCTTCGACCCGGCGAGTGACCACACCGAGGTCTTTCTTTCCGACATCTACCAAGGTCCCGGGCTGCAGGGCGTGCCGCGGGGCTCGGTGAAGCGGCTCCGCCTCTACGAATACCACTACGCTTACCGCAAGATGGGCGGACACCTGAACGTCGGCATCGACGGCCCGTGGGACGTGCGCCGCATCCTCGGCACGGTGCCGGTCGAAGCCGACGGCTCGGCCCACTTCCGCATCCCGGCCAACACGCCGGTCGCCCTCCAGCCCATCGACGACCAGGGGCGGGCGCTGCAGATCATGCGCAGCTGGTTCACCGGCCAGCCGGGCGAGCGGCTGTCCTGCGTGGGTTGCCACGAGGGAAGCAACCAGGTCGCCGCCCCGCTGCCGGCAGCCGCCGCCCTCAAGCCACCGGTCGAGATCACGCCCTGGCAGGGCAGGACCCGGGGCTTCGACTTCGGCCGCGAAATCCAGCCGGTGCTCGACCGGCACTGCGCGAGCTGCCACGACGGCGGCGATGCCGGTCCCGACCTGAGGGGCGGGCGCCCCGAGATCCAGCTCGGCAAAGGCCAGCGGTTCGACGCCAGCTACGCCGAGCTGCACCGCTACATCCACCGGCCGGGGCCGGAAAGCGACAGCCACCTGGCTCTCGCCGGCGAGTACTTCGCCGAGACCAGCGAACTGATGCGGATGCTGCGCAAGGGCCACCACGGCGTCCGGCTCGACCGCGAGTCGTTCGAGCGCCTGGTGACCTGGATCGACCTCAACGTGCCCGACCACGGGAGCTGGGGCGAGCAACGCAAGGTGCCGGACGACTACGACCGGCGGCGGCTGGAAGCGCGCATCCGCTACGCCGGTCGTGCCGAGGATCCCGAGCAGATCGGGGAGGCCCGGCCGCTGCACTCCGCCCCATCCGCTCCCGCCAAAACGCCCACGCCGAAGACACCCGCCGCCCCGCGCGGCTGGCCGCTTCAGGAAAGTCAGGCGATCGCCCTCCAGGAGGAAGCCGGAAGAGAGAGCGTGATTTCGCTCCGCGAGGGGCCGGACTTGAATCTCGCCGCCATTCCGGCCGGCGAGTTTCTCATGGGCGACTCCCTCGGCTCGGCCGACGAGACTCCGCGGCTCGCCCGGATCTCACGGCCCTTCCGGATCTCGACCACGGAGATCACCAACGCCCAGTTCCGGGTCTTCGAAGCGGACCACGACAGCGGGGTGCTGAGCACCTACAACAAGGACGCCACCTCGCGCGGCCTCGACATGACCCGCGACGCGCAACCGGCGGCGCGCGTCTCATGGGAGCAGGCGCAGGCCTTCTGCGAATGGCTCTCCGCCCGCAGCGGCCGCACGGTCCGGCTGCCGACCGAGGAGGAATGGGAGTGGGCCTGCCGCGCCGGTGACGAGCGGCCGCTTCACTACGGATCCCTCGAAGACGACTTCCGCCAGCACGCCAACCTGGCCGACCGCCAACTCGCGCGGCTGTGCCGCCGGGACTCGCCGCGCTGGGTGCCGCACGTGGAAAACGTCGACGACGGTCACACCGGCCCGGCACCGGTGGCCAGCTACCGGCCGAACCGCTGGGGCCTCCACGACATGCACGGCAACCTCGCCGAATGGACCTCGTCCCGCTTCGATCCCGAGGGTTTTCTCCCCTCCGCCAGCCAGCCCGGCGACTGGCGCGTGGTCAAGGGTGGCTCGTTCCGCAGTCGGCCATCACTCGCCCGCGCCGCCTATCGCTGCGGCTACCCCAAGTGGCTGCGCCCGCACGACGTCGGATTCCGGATCGTCGTCGAAATGCCCTGATCGTCGGCCCGGTTCACGCCGGCCGCATGAGGTAATCGGCGACCCAGCCCTCCTGGCCCCCGGCATTCCGGCACCAGTGCCAGCCGTGGATCTGGCGCAGCGACTCGAGCTCGTCCCAGCGCTTCACCACCAGCACCGTCGGGTCGAAATCCTCCATCGCCGAGAAGCGGCCCTCGCCGTGGGGCTCGAGAATCTCCTCGGGCACGTAGCCCCCGCGATCCTCGCCATCGATCGCCCAGACCCAGCCGGGCCAGGCCCGGTCCGCCGGACCGACGGTCACCTCCTGACCCGCCCGCAAGCGGATCGGGTTGGCATCCCGCTCCTCGTAGTCGGCATTTGCCACGAATTTCGCCATGGGCGGAATCCTGGACCCGTCCGGCCCGAAATCCAAGTCTGCGGTCGCCCGGGCCGCGCGCGATTGTCACCGGAAAAATGATCCCGCCCAAACAAGTTGGCACTTTCAGTGCTTCCATCCCTCTCGTGGATGGTCCCGTGGCGGGTCGAAGATTTTCTGGGTTTATCTCGACCCGTCACGGTGATCCACGGCCGGGGAGGAGTTTCATGGGTTTTTCTTCTCTCCGGTCGTGGTGATCCACTTTTCTTGAATGCGGCGGCCGGAGCTACCGGAGCTCGTCCAAGCCCTTGAGCGGGAAGCGCTCGCTCGGGACGCGGGCCTCGTCCATCCGCCTGACCATGTCGGCCACCTTGTCGGGATGCCTGGCCGCGAGATCGTCCTGCTCGCCGATGTCCCGCGCCAGGTGGTAGAGCTGCGGCTTTCCGAACTTGCCGGGCTTGAGCCCGTACTGGACGAGCTTCCAATCGCCCATCCTGAGCGCCCGGCGCCCGCCCTGTTCGTGGAATTCCCAGTAAAGTTGCTCGTGCTTCTTCTGCCCGCCCTTCCCGGTGAGCGTCGGCGCGAAGGAGATCCCCTGGATGTCCCCCGGGGCCTCGATGCCCGCCAGTTCGCAGGCCGTCGGCAGGAAGTCCCAGAAGGCGGAAGGAAGGGACACGTCGCCGGGCTCCGCGATCCCCTGCGGCCAGTGGGCGATCATCGGCACGCGGATGCCTCCTTCGTAGAGGTCGCGCTTGCCGCCGCGCAGCGGGGCATTCGAGTCGAGCATCGGTGCCTTGTAGCCGCCTTCGAAATGGGAGCCATTGTCGCTGGTGAAGATCACCAGGGTGTCCTCCGCCACGCCCTTCGACTCCAGCGCCTTCATGATGCGGCCGACGTAGGCATCGATCGCCTGAACCATGCCGGCGTAGTTGCCCTTCACGTTGGTGACCTGGGAGTAGTGGTAGCGCTTCGGCGTGTAGTCGACATCGTCCTCGATCTCCACGACTTCCCCTTCCGGCGCGAGCACGGCGGCGTGCGGGATGGGATAGGAGAGCAGCAGGAAGAACGGCGACTTGCCGGCCGACTCATGGATGAACTTCTCGGCCCGCTGCGTGTAGAGCTCGGCATCGTAGTGCTTGCCGGCATGCAGGGTGTTGCCCTCCAGCGTGACCTTCTCGGTCTGGTCATAGACGAACTCCGGGTAGCGGAAGTGGCCGTCGACGTGGCTGGTTGTCCCGTAGAACACGTCGAAGCCCTTCGCCAGGACGACCTCGGGCGTCTGTGTGTTGCCGGTGACGCAGGATTTGCCGACCATCGCCGTGCGGTAGCCGGCCGACTGGAGCAGGGTGGCGACCGTGATGTCCTCGGGATCGGGCCGCAGGGTAAAGGCCCCATTGCCGCGCACGGAGGCGTGTCCGGTGTCGCGACCGGTCATCAGCGCGCAACGCGAAGGCGCACAGACCGTGGCACCCGAGTAGTGGTCGGTGAAGCGCAGGCCCTCCGAGGCCAAACCGTCGAGCACCGGCGTCTCGAAATGCTTCTGGCCGTAACAACCGAGGTCGCCGTAGCCGAGGTCGTCGGTGATGATGTAAACGATGTTGGGCTTGGCGGCGGCGGCGACGGCACTGAGGAGAACCAGCAGAATGAACTTCATCGACGGATTCATACGGTCTGACGACCGCTCAGGTAACAAGAAAGATAGGGGTAGGGACGGCGCATTGGCTTGCGCCGCCCCTCCCTTCGAACCGGACGTGCGGATCTCCCGCATCCGGCTGTCCAGTCAGCGGT